>CAIKYE010000239.1 GCA_903831585.1 uncultured Micrococcales bacterium
AGCTACTTAGGCGCTTCTGTCGGCGCTTCGGTAGGGGCAATAATGCCGAGACTGTTCACTAGCGGAGCGTATTGCGCGAAGGTCGAATCGAGAACCGGAATGGTCTCTTCAACTGTGGTTGCGCCGTTGCTGAACTTCACATCTGCTAACGAGCCGGCCCCATCGGTCATGGCCGATAGTGGCAGGGCGTTCTTTCCATTGAAGCCGAAGTCGAGTTTCTCGCCAGGCTGAAGATTCAAGCTGTAGTTCTGGCCGGCAAGCTCAATTGCGAAGCTTGACGCGCTGTTGCCGGTGTTGATGAATGAGCCAAAAAGAGCATACTGACTGCTCGGGGTAACCAGAATGAAGATGTTGCGGGCGGCGATGTCGCCGAAGTCTGTGCTGGTGCCGTCGCCGGGGGTGTAAGCCTGCATCGATGTGATCGGAACCATGTAACTGCAGCCGGTGGTTGCGAACATGATGCCGGTTGCAACCGCAATGGCCGCAAGTTTACGATTTAGCAATTTTCTCTCCAGAGCTGAGGTCAACCACCCCAGTTTACCCTTGGAATAAGGGGTAATCCGTGGTAAAATTGGGGTTCCTGAAGGGAAATACCTCCATATGAACATTGAAGTTGGCGAAACTCTCGTTTACCCGCACCACGGTGCCGCAAAAATCGTAAAAATCGAGAACCTCGAATTCGCAGGGGAGAAGCAGAAGCACCTTCAGCTCAAGGTTTCGCAGGGCGATCTTCTAATTTGGGTGCCATTTTCGAAGATTGACGCAGTCGGCATCCGCGCGGTTATTGACAACAAGGGCGTAAAGAAGGTCGTCGAGATTCTTCAGGCCGAGTTCGTAGAAGAGCCAACCAACTGGTCACGCCGCTACAAGGCCAACCTAGAGAAGCTTCAGTCTGGTGACGTAAACAAGAACGCCGAGGTTGTTCGCGACCTATGGCGCCGTGACCAGGACCGCGGGCTTTCCGCCGGCGAGAAGCGCATGTTGGCTAAGGCCCGTCAGATCTTGATTTCAGAGCTCGCTCTGGCCAAGAAGTTTGACGAAGAAAAGGCCGGCACCTTTCTAGACACCCAGCTGGCAGGCAAGAAGTAGCCAAATGACCAGACGCGATCTAGCGGTGATCGTTGTCGCTGCTGGTCGCGGAGAGCGATTGAAGGCGTCAGCGCCCAAGGCCTTCGTTCAGGTGAACGGGCACACAATTCTCGAACACTCCCTGGCACCAATTTCGGATCTTGCCGATCTTGCCCAGGTTGTCATCGCGGTTCCCGAAACTCACCTCGCCGAGGCAACCGAAATAGCAAATGATGTTTTAACCACCGATGCGATTCTCGACGTTGTCGTTGGTGGCGACACTCGTCAGCAATCGATTGCAAACGCGCTCGCGGTGGTTGACGACAAAATCGAAATTGTTTTGGTTCACGATGCAGCGAGAGCGTTTGCATCGAACTCTTTGTTTGAACGCGTAGCGTCGGCAGTTCGGGCCACGGGCGCATCGGTGATTCCGGCACTCGAGATCGCCGACACCATCAAACGCGTTTCTGGCGAGCAGGTTCAAGAGACAGTTGATCGCAGTTCGCTGCGCAGTGCACAAACTCCTCAGGGCTTCATGGCCGTCGACTTGAAGCGCGCGTATGCAAATGCGAGCGATGACTTCACCGACGACGCAGCACTCATGCAATCGCAGGGTAAAAAAGTTTCGTTCGTCGCCGGTGAAGTTGAAGCCGCAAAGATCACGACGCCCGAAGATCTCGTCGGGGTTCTGTCACGACTAAACGGCCCGGGCCGAACCGGAATCGGTGTTGACGTTCACCGCTTCTCAACCGATCAATCAAAGAAACTCTTTCTCGGAACCATCGAATGGCCCGACTATCCGGCCCTCGAGGGTCACAGCGATGGCGATGCGGTTTCGCATGCGCTAGTTGATGCTCTGCTGTCTGCTGCCGGTTTAGGTGACATCGGCAGCAACTTCGGTGTCGATCGCCCAGAGTTTGCCGGTGCCAACGGCAGCGTGTTTTTGACCGAAACCGTGCGCATGGTTCACGAGGCGGGTTACGACATAGTCAATGCCTCAGTGCAAATCGTCGGCAACCGTCCAAAGGTCTCTGGTCGTCGAGCAGAAGTTGAAGCAGCCCTAACCAAGTTGGTCGGCGCTGCGGTAACACTAGGTGCAACGACCACCGACGGGCTCGGCTTCCTGGGTAATGACGAGGGTGTCGCAGCGGTTGCATCCGTGTTGATAATTAAGGCCGAAGGTAGGCTGGGCTCGTGAGCGCGAAGCCAGGCCTGAGTCTTTACGACTCGAAGCGCCAGCAGAAACTGCCGTTCACTCCAATTGTTGAAGACGCGGTTGGGCTTTATGTTTGTGGCCCAACGGTTCAGAGCGCGCCACATGCGGGTCACCTGCGCAGTGCTCTTGTCTACGACGTTATGAGCAGCTGGCTTTCGGCCCTCGGTTACAAGGTGACGCTGGTGCGCAACGTTACCGACATCGACGACAAGATTCTCGACAACGCCAAAGCACAGTCGGTCGACTGGCAAGAGCTGGCTAAGTCGGTTACTCAGCAATTCTTCGCTGCATACGAAAAGATCGCCATCGCTAAGCCCACCATCGAGCCGATGGCGAGCGAGCACATCTTTGGCATGCAGAAGCTGATCACCATGCTGATCAAACGCGGTCACGCCTACCAGGCCAACGACGGCTCGGCGAATGTTTACTTCGATACCAAGAGCTGGCCTGCCTACGGCGAATTGACCAATCAAAAACTCGAAGACATGGATAGCGGCGAAGACGTTGCTGCCGGCAAGAAAGCCGCTGAAGACTTTGCGCTCTGGAAGGCTGCCAAGCCGGAGGAGCCAGAAACCGCGGCTTGGAACTCACCCTGGGGGCTAGGCCGACCAGGCTGGCACATCGAGTGCAGCGCTATGGCAACCGAAGCCCTCGGTGACCACTTCGACATTCACGGTGGAGGTCTCGACCTGCGTTTTCCGCATCATGAAAACGAACTTGCTCAGTCGCGAGCTGCAGATCTCGAGTATGCCAACTACTGGGTGCACAACGGTTTAGTCAACGCCAACGGAGCCAAGATGTCTAAGTCGCTTGGCAATTTTGTTTCTGCCGATGATCTGTTTCAGCAAGACCCACGCGGTCTTGCAGTTCGCTACTACCTGCTGACCGCTCACTATCGCGCGAACCTTGAATATCACGATGGTGTTTTGGCAGAGGCGCAGGCAAACATTCGTGGCATTGAGAGTTTTGTCAAACGAGCGCTTTCACTAATCTCACCGTCGCTCGAATCAACTTCGTCATACCTGAAGAACGAATTCGACTTCGATCTGCTTCCAGCAGAATTTGTCACGGCCATGAACGACGACCTAAATATTCCTGCTGCCCTCGCGGTTTTGCATGACACGCTTCGCAAAGGCAATTCCGCGGTCGACTCGGCCGACGCAGTTACTGCTGCCGTGCAACTCGGTGCTTCTGTCATGATGTGTAAGGCACTAAAGGTTTATCCGTTCGAATTGAACGCTTCGGGCGAACTAATGTGGCCAGTTGCAGAGGTATCACCAGAACTTCGACTCAGAGTCGAACAGTTGGTTGCCGACAGACTTGCGGCGAAGGCCGCCAAAGATTTCGCAAGGGCAGATGCCATTCGCGATGAACTAACCAAACTAGGAATCACTCTCGAGGATTCCGCAGACACCACCAATTGGAGCGTTAACTAATGGCAAAACCAGCACGTCCGGGAGCCGCAAAAGGCAAAAAGGCATCGACCAGCGGAAGCGGCGGCTATGGCAAAAAGAAGCTAGCCGGCAAGGGGCCGACACCGAAGGCCGAAGATCGCAAGAACCACAAGGCTTTCAAGATGAAGCAGGCGGCAGAGCGCAAGGCCAAGGCTCTCGGTATCAAGACCGCTGGCAAAGGTGCCGGCAACTCTAAGGTTGCCCGTGAGTTTGCAGAGTCGATCAAGTCGCCAGGCGCTAAGGCTGCTGAGGCTGGCGGCAAGGCCACAGCACGCACCACAGGTCGTGGTGGCTCAACCAGGGTTTCATCTGGCAAGAGTGTTCGCGACAGTTCGCGCCGCGGAGAGTTCTTGGCTCCGGTAGCGAGAACCGCTGGTTCGGCCGGTGCCGCTCGTCGCTCGGGTGACCGAGTTAGCAAGGCAGCCGATGCAGCCG
>CAIKYE010000240.1 GCA_903831585.1 uncultured Micrococcales bacterium
CGGAGTTCCACTAGAGACCTACGTGCAGAAGTTCACCAACGTGTCATTCGAGCCAGCCGGTCTAACCGATGACCCGGATGTTCGCATGGCGAAGTCGCTGATGGACTACATCTTCCGTCGTCTAGCTCTTGACTACCTGCCATACGAAACCCGTGCATACATGGGCATTCAGACCTCGGCAGAGCGTTCAGCAGCTCTCGACGCAGACACTTCATACGGCTCGGTAGCTCCTTCTATCGACCTAGAAGACTCGGTCGAACTAGAAGTTGCACCGGCACCAGCTGCTGCGCCACAGAGCATCGAGATAACAGAGAAGCGCGAAGTTCACTCTTCAGCCGAACTTTTCGAGTTGCTTCAGGGCACCGAGTCTGATGCTCCGCTGTGCTTCAACTGTGGAATCAAGATGCGTCCGTCGGGTTCATGCCACGTCTGCGAAGGCTGTGGATCAACTAGCGGTTGCAGCTAAACAAAAGCTCAGAACGGGGTCGGCGATTACGTCGGCCCCGTTTTGTTATTGAACCTGGGGTAGCCTTAACTCGTGTTTTATAAGTTCATCTTCGACAACTTCTTCAGGCGCGTTGACCCTGAACAGGCCCACCATCTCGGAATGTTTGTTATTCGCCTGCTGGGCGCAACCGGAGTTTCATCGCTGCTGAAAGTTCGATCGACCCATCCGGTAAAAGCAATGGGTTTGAAGTTTGACTCTATTTTCGGTTTAGCTGCCGGGTTCGATAAAAACGCCGTTGCGGTGAAAGCCCTTGGCGATCTAGGTTTCTCTCACGTCGAGATAGGAACAGTCACGGCTATTGCCCAGAGTGGTAACGAAAAACCCCGCCTGTTTCGCCTGATCGAAGATCGAGCAATGATAAACAGAATGGGATTCAACAATGACGGCGCCGCGAAAGTTGCCAGAAGGCTTGCCAAGACTCGCTTACGTTACGGCAACAACTTGCCGATCATCGGTGTCAACATCGGCAAGAGTCGGATTGTCGAGATCGAAAATGCGGTTGATGATTATCGCCTGAGCGCCAAATTGCTTGCACCGCTTGCCGACTACATAGCGGTCAATGTGTCTTCCCCAAACACTCCAGGCTTAAGGTCGCTTCAAACCGTCAAGGCACTTCAGCCCATTCTTCAGGCCGTTGTCGACGAATCGGGAACCAAGCCGGTGCTGGTCAAGATAGCGCCCGATCTGACCGATGAAGAAATTGTTGCCGTGGCAAAACTGGTCAAGAAGCTGAACCTAGCCGGGGTGATTGCTACCAACACAACTATTTCTCGAGCTGGTCTCAAGGCCTCGGCCACTGAAGTCGCCGCCATGGGGGCCGGAGGGCTCTCTGGAGTGCCGTTAAAAGATAGGTCGATCCAGGTGTTGTCTTTACTGCGAAAGACTCTCGGTTCAGGGTTCACAATTATTTCTGTCGGGGGAGTCGAGACCGCCCAAGATGTGCTCGAACGCGTTGCGAAGGGCGCAACGCTGGTTCAGGGGTACTCGGGCTTTGTCTATGAGGGGCCGCTCTGGGCGAGAAAGATAAAGAGGGAAATCAATTGACGTCGATAGTTTTGTGGGTAGAAGACCTTGAATCTGCAAAGACTTTCTATAGCGCTTTGCTGACCGCTTCGATTGTTGAAGACTCTGCAACTTTTGTGAAGGTTGCCTCGGCTTCAAATGAGGTCTTGCTGCATCTGATTCCAGAGCAATACCGCGAGGGAATCTCGTCGCCTCCTCAGATTCGAGAAGAGGCGGTCATCAAGCCGGTTTTTGCGGTGGCTTCTATAAGCGCGAGTCGGGTAGCTGTGGCCGAATTGAACGGCCGAGTTTACGGTGCCGAGACAGAGCAGATCTATTCAGATGCGAGGTATTGCGACGGCTTTGACACCGAGGGCAACGTCATTCAGGTTTCTGAGCGAGCCTAGTCACTAAACCAATCTGGCTTCGGGAGATTTTGTTTCGCTCGCATCAAAGATTGCTACCGGAGACAAAATTTCACTAACCTGCTGCATGATCTCCGCCGGAATTTCAACACCAACTGCTTCGATGTTCGACGTGATCTGGTCTGGTCGGGTAGCTCCCACAATTGCCGAAGCAACGTTGTCGTTTTGCAAAACCCAAGCCAGTGCGAACTGAGCCATTGTGAGCTCGAGTTTTTTGGCTAGGGGTGCTAGCAACTGAACTCGGGTGAGCACGTCGTCGCTTAGGTACTTGCCCATCATGCCGCTAAGCCTTTCGTCGGCACCGCGTGAACCGTCGGGAGCTGGCTGGCCGGGTAAATACTTGCCGGTTAGAACTCCCTGGGCCATTGGTGACCAAACGATTTGAGAAACCCCAAGCTCTTTGCAGGTTGGAATGACTTCGGCTTCAATCACTCGCCAAAGTGCGCTGTACTGCGGCTGGCTCGAAATGAGTTGAAAGCCGAGCTCTTTTGAAAGCTTGTGAGCTGCCCGAATTTGCTCGGCATTCCATTCGCTAACACCAATGTATAGAGCTTTGCCCTGACGAACTATGTCGGCGAAGGCCTGCATGGTCTCTTCTAGCGGAGTTTCGACGTCATAGCGGTGCGCCTGATAAAGGTCGACGTAATCGGTCTGGAGGCGCTTCAGCGAGCCATTGATCGACTCCATGATGTGCTTTCTAGAGAGGCCGGTGTCATTCGGTTTC
>CAIKYE010000241.1 GCA_903831585.1 uncultured Micrococcales bacterium
GCAATCCGCTGATAACCCAGATAACGCTGGCCGCTGCTGCAGTATTCATAGCGGTTCTAAGTTGTTTGCTTGACTCTGCAAAAACAAAAGCCGCAATCACCAGCGCGCCGATGGTAGTTGCCATGGCAACATCCATGACTGCACGCGAAATAGGTAGGCCCCAGCGAACCAAATCACCGGGGTCTAAGAGAGTAAAGGGCTTTGCGCCGCCGCCAATGATTAGAGAGATTGATGTCGCACTGACTAGGGCAACAAGAAAAACAGCAGACAGCAAAACTATTTGTTTGCTTAGTGTTGCTTGTTTCTCATTCACTCACTAAGCCTAAGTTAAGCAAAAAGGCGCCGACCAAAGTCGACGCCTTTTCTTGAAACAGATAATTACTTGACAGATGCCTTTAGCTTCGATCCTGCTGAAACCTTTACAGTGTTTGAAGCTGCAATCTGAATGGTTGCGCCAGTCTGTGGGTTGCGGCCCTGACGTGCATTGCGGAAACCCTTCTCTACTGACAACCAACCTGGAATGGTGACCTTGTCACCCTTGGCTACGGTCTTTGCGATGGTGTCGAAGAATGCGTCAACTACACGGTTGACTGCAGCCTGTGACTCGCCGGTCTGCTCAGCGATTGCTGCTACGAGATCGCCCTTGTTTAGTGCTGACATTGTGTCCTCCTGGACTTCTATGCGTTATTGACGTTCAGTCAAAAACAAACTACATGGATGTAGTTCTGCGCCAATGCTAGCCTGTCGGCGTGTTGCCACGCGGATTTCAGGGCGTTTTGTGGAAAAAATGGCCGAAAATGACCAAATTCACCGATTTTTGCCACCGCTAGAGCCCTTTATTTGCATGGGCCTTAAAAGAAAGAACCCGACCAGTGGCCGGGTTCGATCAGAAGTTTTGGATTACCAAGAAGACTTGGTGATGCCAGGCAACTCGCCCTTGTGCGCCATGTCGCGGAAGCGAACACGAGAAACACCGAACTTTGCGAGGAAGCCACGTGGGCGACCATCGATTGCGTCACGTCCGCGAACGCGAACTGGTGATGCATTGCGAGGAAGCTTCTGCAAGCCGAGGCGTGCCTCTTCGCGCTGCTCGTCGGTTGAGGTTGGGTCAACCAAAGCCTTCTTGAGTGCTAGACGCTTCTCGGCGTAACGCTCAACAATTACCTTGCGCATCTCGTTTTTTACGATCTTGCTTTTCTTTGCCATTTCTAGCGCTCCTCGCGGAATTCGACGTGCTGACGTACAACTGGGTCGTACTTCTTCAACACGATGCGGTCTGGGTCGTTACGACGGTTCTTCTTGGTTACGTAGGTGTAACCGGTTCCCGCTGTCGAACGAAGTTTGATGATTGGACGAACGTCCTTGTCTTTCTTAGCCATTTGCTAGATCTCCTAGATCTTCTCGCCGCGAGCTTTAATCTCGGCGACTACGGCCTCAATGCCGCGAACGTCAATTACCTTGATGCCGCGAGCTGAAAGGGTCAGGGTTACGTTGCGCTTCAACGAAGGAACGAAGTAAGTCTTCTTCTGAATGTTCGGGTTGAAGCGACGCTTGGTCTTGTTCTGAGCGTGCGAGACGTGGTGGCCGAACTGAGGTCCGGTCTCAGTCACCTGGCAATACGCAGCCATTTGGTTCTCCTTTAGA
>CAIKYE010000242.1 GCA_903831585.1 uncultured Micrococcales bacterium
CTACCTGGCACCTGCTCGAGTCGAGAGAAGACCAGCTGCTCAACAAGGCTCGCTATGCCAAGTTCGTCGATAACTCCTGGCACAAGGCCGAACGCTTCGATCTAGCCAAGCTGATCAAATGACCATGGACTCAAAACGCCGCACACTAGGCAAAACCGTCAGTTGGTACATCTTTCACAACGCCATGATGTTCACCATCACCTACCTGCTAACCGGCAGTTGGGAGCTCGGTTTGACCATTGCCCTGCTGCAGACCCTTGGCGAGGCGGTCTTGTATTACTTGCACGAGCGCATCTGGACTCGAATAAAGCCGAAGAAATCGGGAATTCCCGCCGAGACAAAGGGTTAAAGACACCATGAGTATTCGCGAAGTTGAACTGACACTTATTGATGGCACCAAGACCACCTTTGGCAAGATTGCCGGCGGGCCGGTTCTGGTTGTGAACGTGGCCTCGCGCTGCGGCCTTACCCCACAATACGAAGCCCTCGAGGCGCTGCAAAAGAAGTATGCGGCCCAGGGTTTCACCGTGGTTGGCCTGCCGACCGACCAGTTCAAGCAAGAGCTGAGCAGCAACGAAGCCGTTGCCGAATATTGCTCGACTACCTGGGGTGTGACCTTTCCGATGACCGAGAAGATCATGGTTAACGGTCGCAACCGTCACCCGCTCTATAAAGAACTTGTTAAGACAAAAGACGGCATGGGTCTTGCCGGGCCGGTCATGTGGAACTTCGAGAAGTTCTTGATTGGCAAAGACGGAAAAATTCAGCGCTTTCGACCAACCATGAAGCCTGACGACCCGAAGATTGTTTCGGCTATCGAAGCGGCTCTTTAGAGACCGTTCTCTTTTCTAAACACGGCAACAACTGCGTTTGCGTGGCCGTGACCCATTTCGTGATCGGTCTTTAGCACTGCAACCATTTCCATGTGAGTTTTAGTTTTGTGCTTCTTCAAAATAGTCATCCAATGCGAAATCGGTTTGCCGTAGGTCTTTTCGATTGACGGAAAATAACTCTTCGGTCCTTTGACTTTGTCGTCTGCCATCAGCGAAGCTCTTTCTTAATAGCTGCGAGCAGTGCGTCAACATCTGCTTCGGTGGTATCCCACGAACACATCAGGCGAACCTGACCGATGGTGTGATCCCAAACATAAAACGGAAACTCATTCTGCAGTTTCTCAAAAACACCCTTTGGCAAAATCGGAAACACCGCGTTTGCCTCGGTTGGGTTTGGCAGAGCAAGCCCGAGAGCACGAATGCCAGCATCGAGACGACGAGCCATGCCGTTGGCGTGGTTGCCATTCGCGAGCGCAAGCTTCGACCCGTTGCGCAGCAAAGCAATTATTTGCGCGCTAACGAAACGCATCTTGCTAGGTAGCTGCATAGAGGTCTTGCGCAGGTAAGGCATCTGGTCGTCGAGTTCTGGGTTCAGCACGATGACCGCCTCGGCCGCGAGCGCGCCAATCTTGGTGCCACCAAAGGAAACCAGGTCAACTCCGACCTTGGTGGTGAATTCTTTGAACGAGACACCCAATGCCGCGGCGGCATTTGAGAGTCGAGCGCCATCCATATGTAGATAGAGATTGTGTTTGCGACAGACCTTGGCAATCGCGCGAATTTCATCGACCGAGTAGAGCGTGCCCATCTCGGTGGTCTGGGTGATCGAAACCACGGCCTGCTGGGCGCGGTGAACAAAGTCGAAGTCAAAGCACTGGGTCTCGATGAGTTCTGGGGTTAATTTGCCGTTTGGCGTTTGAATTGTCCACAGCTTGAGGCCCGCCATCTTTTCGGGGGCACCGCCCTCGTCGGTGTTGATGTGTGCGGTGTATGCGCAGATCACGGCTTCCCAGCGCATAGTCGCAGCAGATAGCCCAACCACGTTTGCACCGGTGCCGTTGAAAACTGGATAGACCGTGGCTTTTCTCCCGAACTCTTGTTTCACGACTCGAGAAAGCTCGTCGGTCACGGAGTCTGCGCCATAGGCACGCTCGTGCCCCTCGTTTACCGAGCCGATGGCCTCGAGAATCTCTGGGTGCACACCCGCATAGTTATCGCTGGCAAAGCTGCGCCAGACTTTTCGCTCAATCACGAGACAAATCTACGCCGACTAGACCCCGGCTGCGACCCTAATTGCTATCTCGATTGCCCGAACCTGCTGGTCAAGGGGCATGGTTGGTAAGCCGGTGAAGTCGGCAGCCTGCTCGCTCATCAATGGCACATGGATGAACCCGCTCAGCACCGAAGTCTCTGCAAGTGCGTGCTGCATCGCATAGAAGATGTGATTGCACACGAAGGTGCCTGCCGTGGTCGAAAGCCCGGCGGCGATTCCTTCTGCACGAACCGCTGCCACCATTTCTTTAACGGGCAAAGTGGTGAA
>CAIKYE010000243.1 GCA_903831585.1 uncultured Micrococcales bacterium
AAAGGCTATCGCGCCGTAAAGTTCGGCTGGGGAAACTACGGAACTGCTGACGTAAAAGATGACGCCGACCACGTTGCCGCAGCTCGCGAAGGTCTTGGCCGTGACGCAGACTTGCTGATCGATGCAGGTCAGATCTGGGGAGACAACGTTGCCCTGGCTATCGAGAGAATTCCGGCACTTCAGAAAGCGGGCGCAACCTGGCTCGAAGAACCATTCTTTGCCCACGCTTTCAAGGCCTATTCAGATCTCGCCAAAGTGTCGGGTGACGTCGGTTTAGCCGGTGGTGAAGGTGCGCACACCGAACACATGGCGATGAACCTCATCGACTTCGGTTCGGTGAAATTCATTCAGGTCGACTCTGCGCGAATTGGCGGCATCGGTCCATCAAAGATTGTGGCCGAACACGCTGTGCGCAACAACGTCACGTTCGTGAATCACACCTTTACCTCGCACCTGGCGCTATCGGCTTCGATGCAAGCATTCGTTGGTCTCGAGAATCACAAAATTTGTGAGTATCCGGTTGAGCCAAAATCGGTTGCCTGGGATCTCTCGGTTGAACACATCGCGGTCAACTCAGATGGAGAAATCATGGCCCCGGATGCGCCCGGGCTGGGTATTCAGATTGATGAAAAGGCTCTTCAGCCCTACCTGAGGAACGTTCAAATATCTATTGACGGCGAACTTGCCTATGAAAGCACGCCGCTTGATACACCGACTAGGGTTGGACTTTAGCGCCCAACAATCCGAGGTGAAGATGGAAAACTCCTTTGAACCACTGAGTGGTTCTCGGTCTTCTATCCGTGGACTGCAAAAGACAGTCATTGAGGGCATCGGCAGAACAATTATCGGCGGCAGAATTTTGCCTGGAGATTTTTTGCCAACCGAGCCAGAGATTGGCTCGGCATACGATGTGAGCCGCACCTCGGTCAGAGAAGCCATGCGAGTGCTATCGGCAAAAGGTTTGGTCGAGATTCGACAGAAAGTCGGAACCAGAGTTCAGGAAGTTGAACACTGGAACATTTTCGATTCAGACATTCTCAGGTGGCACCACGAAGAAGGTCGCGGCGATGCCGTAATGCTAGATCTGATTGAGCTTCGCCAGATTCTAGAACCAGCCGCAGCAAAACTTGCAGCTAATCGAGCAAACATGGATCAGCACAGAAGTTTGAAGTCTGCGATTCAGACAATGCAAGAGCAGCTTGACAACCCCGAGGGCTTTGCCAGAGCAGACCTTGATTTTCACCTTGCGGTTTATGCGGCAAGCCAAAATTCATTCCTGCTCCAATTCGGCTCTGTGGTCGGCGACTTTCTGCGACGAGTATTCATGATTCAGCAACAAGCAGTTCGCGGTCGCGAGGCGCTCGAACTTGACGTTCAGTTGCACAACGAGGTTTATGAAGCAATAAATCGCGGTGACGGGCAGTTGGCGGCCGACACTATGTTGACCGTTGTTTTAGAGGGAAAGAATTCGCTTATAGAGGCACTTAAGTCTGGAGCTAGTTCAAACGACCTAACCCGTCGAGGTGAGTGATGACGACTTCGGTGACTCTCGCTGTTGCAGATTCGCAGTTTGAGATCATTCCGCAAGAAGGTGGCGTGCTTGCCCAAATTCAAACTGGACAAAACAAGTTTTTAGCTGAAACCCCTTGGGCGCATTCCGTTTCGCCATCAATCAAACCCGCGGTCGACGAGCCTAGTTGGGTTAAGAACTGGCGCGGTGGTTGGCAGTTGTGTGCACCAAATACTGGATCGGCTGCGGCCTCAACAGCTGACGCCGCTTTTCACGGCGCCGCCTCGCAAGCAAATTGGAGCATCACCGAGCAAACTTCAACCAGTTTGAGTTTGAACTGGATAGACGAAGCCGGTGCGATTGAGCTAACTCGACGTTGGAGTATTTCAGAAACAGCAAAAGTCACTGCCGAAACTTCTGCAACCAACCACTCGAGTCACCTGAGAGCCGTTGGCTTTGCAGAGCATCTAATTTTGGGATCAGATTTTCTGAAGCCGCTGCAGACCGGATCCGAGGTCAAACTGAATTTCTGCGAGGCCGCGACTATCGTCGACCTCGACTATTCGGGCGCTCCAACAAAATCAGCAGGGCAGGGGTCGCCGGTTACCTCTGACTTCACCCGACTTACCGCGCAACAACCCGCGAAGGTCTTCGCACTGGCGAATGTAGAGAGCAAAGTCATTTCGATTGAAGTTGGTGACTGGGTGGCAAGCGTTGAGTGGCAGGGCTTAGAACACGCACTGGTGTGGCAAGAGTTTGGAACATCGAAGGAATCGCCTTGGAATGGCCAGGTCTTCGCTCTCGGCATTGAGCCGACCAACGTAGCCCACGGGCTAGGTGCCAACGAAATAGATGGACCGTTTTTGTCACCGGGAGAAACTATCTCTTGGAGCACTTCATTGCAGTTTTATAGAAAGGTAGATGATTCCCTTGAGCCAGCAGCTTAGAACTTTAGTCACCGGCGTTGCCAGTGGCATTGGGCGCAGCGTAGCAACCGCACTGCGGGATCGTGGCGACACAGTTTTTGGAGTTGACCATCAGGTCGGTGATGGTTGGCTTACGGCCGATCTATCAGTGCCTTCTGAAAGAGAAAGAGTTGTGCAGGCGGCTCTAAAAGAACTCGGCGCAATCGATGTGCTGATTAACGTCGCCGGAATCTATCGTCCGACTGCCTTCGGCGAGTCAACCCTTGAAGACTGGAGAGCTGTTTGGGCAATCAATCTAGAGGCACCAATTGATCTAATGTCGAAGGTCTTCGACTCGATGAAGGCCCAGGGCTTCGGTCGGGTTGTCAACATTACGAGCGTTCACGCGACGTTCTCTCGACAAGATGCTCTTGCCTACGATGTTGGCAAAGCTGGGCTTGAGGCAGCCACTCGATCTTTCGCTTTGGCGGGCGCTGAGTTTGGCATTCTTTCTAACTCGCTGGCACCGGGTTTTGTTCGAACCCAGATGAGCCTTCTTGAAAACGGAGTCGATGAAGCAGACACAGAAGAGTTTCGTTCTCAATACGTTGAATCGGGCAGACTTCCGTTGAGGCGAGCATCTCAGCCCGAGGAAATTGCCGAAGCGGTTTCATTTCTCAGCGGTAGATCGAACACCTACATAACTGGTCAAACCATCACCATCGATGGTGGCCTTACGGCAACTTTCTAACCATGCCCAACCTTGAGATTCTAAAGACGCTCGATGGCCTCGGCTTCGCCGAGTCGCTTAGATGGCGAGGCGAAGAACTTTGGTTCAGTGACATGTTCCGTGGCGCTGTGATTGCTTGGAATCCATACGGGGTTTCGACGGTGAAGCTCT
>CAIKYE010000244.1 GCA_903831585.1 uncultured Micrococcales bacterium
CGGAATTGCCCACGTCAAGCAAGCGGCTTCGATACCACGGGAAAAGCGTGCCGGAGTTAAAGTAAGCGCAATCATGGTTGACGCTTTGCGTGTGCCAGAGACCATGTCACTCGAGAAACTCATGGTCGAGTTGCGCGCCAAGGGTTTGCAGATGGCAATTGTCGCCGATGAATATGGTGGCACCGCCGGGATCGCAACTCTCGAAGACCTAATCGAAGAACTGGTCGGCGAACTTGGAGACGAACACGATCGCGCGAAGCCTGGTGTAACTCGCGGAGCCAATTCGAGTGTTCTGTTTCCTGGCATGATTCGTCCAGACGAGTTGCTAGAAATGGCAATCAAGGTTCCGGCAGACGGCGCCTATGAAACCGTTGCCGGTTACATCATGGCTCAGCTTGGGCGCATCCCAGCGGTTGGCGATGAAGTGACAATCGACGGTGGTTCGCTTCGCGTTGAACGCATGGATGGCCGCCGAGTCGACCGCGTGCGCTTCAAACCCGAATTATCTCTTGTTGAAGACGAGGTGCACAATGACTGACGCCTGGGCTGGGATCGGCTGGTTTGCTGTGCTTTTGCTTGGAAATGCGTTTTTTGTAGGTGCGGAATTTGCCGTGATGTCGGCAAGGCGAGCTCAAATCGAACCTCGTGCCGAGGCAGGAAGTCGACCCGCAAGAATCACAATCAAGGCCATGGAAAAGGTTTCGCTGATGCTGGCCACGGTTCAGCTAGGCGTAACCATTTGTTCGTTACTGATCTTGCTAATTGTTGAACCTAGCGTTCACGAATTACTTCACCCACTGCTGCATGACTTGGGCGAGTCGACCGCCAACGTAATTTCGTTTACGACAGCACTCGTAATCGTTTCGTTTATGCACGTGGTCTTCGGCGAGATGGTTCCGAAAAACATTTCATTCTCGATTCCCGAACGTGCGGCACTGATTCTAGTGCCACCACTTTACTTTCTGGCTCAGGCTTTGAGGCCTGTGGTTGTCTCGCTAGACATGCTTGCCAACGCCTGTCTTCGTTTGTTCAGGGTGCCAGTTAGAAGCGACGCTAACACCGCCTACACCCTCGACCAGGTCGAAGACATTGTCGAGCACTCAACTCGCGAGGGTGTTTTGAACGACTCTTCTGGTGCTCTCTCAAACGCTTTTGAATTCACCGAGAAGAAAGTGCGCGATATTTCGGTTGCGCCAGCCAACCTAATTTCATTCAACGAAACTGTGACACCGCGCGAAATCGAGCAAGCTGTTGCAAAGTATGGTTTCTCGCGTTATCCGTTAACCAGTGACAGCAATGAAATTGTTGGTTATGTTCACCTCAAGGATGTTATTGATCTGCGCGATGACGAAGTTGACGACCCGATTCCGGCAAAACGAATTCGCACCTTGATTTCTTTGCCGGCATCAATGGAGCTCGAAGACGCACTTGCTTCGATGAAACGCGTTGGCGCACACATGGCTAGATCTTTCGATCGCTCTGGCAAGTTGGTCGGGGTGCTCTTCTTAGAAGATATTCTCGAAGAGCTGGTCGGCGAAGTTCAAGACGCCACTCAGCGCGATTAAAAACCTCGCGAGACCAAAACCTGCGCAACTAAGGGGTGGTTGGCCACTTTCCGCGGGTGTACTGGTCTGGCCAGTAGTCAATCTCAACGCCCAACTCGGCTGCTGCACGCAGCGGCCAGTACGGGTCGCGCAGGCTGGCTCTAGCAATGGCAATCACGTCCACATAACCAGAAGCCAAAATCTTTTCGCTTTGGGCCGAGGTGGTGATCTGACCCACCGCCGCAACCGGTTGGTCAATAACCTCGCCGACACCGATTGCCAGCGGCACTTGGTAGCCGGGGCCAGAAGGAATCGTGACACCCGTGATTAGCCCGCCACTTGAGATGTCGAACAGGTCAACGCCTTCTTCGACACACCACTTTGCGACCTGCTGGGTCTGCTCGAGATCCCACCCGCCCTCGCTGTAATCGGTAGCAGAGAAACGAATCATCAGCGGCATGCCGGTTGGAATAACCGAGCGAATCGCTTTGCAAATTTCCAAAAGAATACGAGCACGTTTTTCAAGCGAGCCACCAAACTCGTCTGAGCGTTGGTTAGTTAGCGGAGACAAAAATTCGTGAATCAGATATCCGTGGGCCGCGTGAATTTCGATTGCATCAAAGCCGGCCCGCACCGATCTCTCGGCGGCGTTCTTGAACTGCTCTATGAGTTCATAGATTTCGCTAGTCTCTAGTTCGCGAGGATCTGCGTAACCTTCAAACGCTTCGCTTGTCGGTGAGATGCTCTGCCAACCGCCGTCCGCTGCGCTAACCATTCCGCGTTTGCCGTCAAAGCCACGGTGAGTCGAAGCTTTACGACCGGCGTGCGCCAACTGGATGGCCGACTTAGCGCCATATTTCGCAATTCCCTCGGTGATTTTCTTCCAGGCCACGACATGTTCTTCGCCCCAAACGCCAGCACACCAAGGGGTGATTCGACCCTCGGGCGTCACAGCGGTCGCCTCGACGATGATCATTCCTGCGCCGCCGACCGACCGCGAGATGTAGTGCACCTGGTGCCAGTCATTCACAACGCCGTCTTGGTCTTCGCAAGAGTACTGACACATCGGCGCGATGAAGATTCGATTTCGAATCTCGACGTCGCGCAATTTCAGCGGAGTGAACAATTTAGCCATTCGATAATTCTCTATCATTTTGGGTCTGATTCAGTAGCGTTAGAACATGCCTACAACCCAGCCTCCCGCTCTGCTTTGTGGGCCAGAATCTAGCGCTAACCAGGACAGTCGAGGCGTTGTTGGCCCGGCTGCAGGCTCAAGCACCTATCCCGCGGCGATCATTCTCGGTGTGACCGGCACTATTCGGGCAGAAGGGTAATTGCTTTTCTCATGACCGATATAGATGTAGCGGCAAAACGCAAACCTTTTGAAAGCATCTGGCTTCTTCTGATTGCCGCATTCTTTGCACATCTCTGGTTGATTTACTCCGGCTTGCAATCTGCTAGCACGCCGATGGGTGACATATTGTTTGCCTATCAACCCTGGGTTCAATTCATGATCGATTCGCACAAGCTTCTCGGTGTCAATGTCGATTGGGTCTATCCGTATCCGGCGATGATTCCGATGTGGGCGAGTGCCCTGATTAATCCGAATGATTTTCAAGCCGGATGGCTAAGCATCATCACCGCACTCGATCTTCTGCTGATTGCCATGATTGCGAATTTCGGGAAAGTAGATGCCGACTCTGTGCTGCGATTTAGCGCAGCATGGTTCTGGGTTTTCTTCTTGGTGGTTCTCGGCCCGGTTTCGATTTCGAGAGTCGATTCGTTCAGCGTGGTTGTCGCGCTGCTCGGTGTCATGGCACTGGTGAATCGCAAACTCAATAGTTCGACAGCATGGTTTGCAGTTGGTGCCGCCATAAAGATTTGGCCGGCTGCGCTACTAATTTCTGCCATGTCGGCCAGCAAATATCGGGTGCGAATCTTGATTGCAGCATCGACGACCGCTGCGGTCGTCGTGGTGATCGGTTTCTTGCTCGGCGCAAACCTGAGCCTCTTTAGTTTCTTGACCAACCAAACCGAACGTGGCATTCAGATAGAGTCACCGATCGCAGGCTTCTTCTTGTGGGCGGGTGTTGCCGGGCTCACCGACAACGGACTCTATTACGACACCGTCATGATGACCTTTCAGGTTTCTGGTCAGGGTGCATCCGAGGTGGCCAGCCTGATGACGATTGCCATGGCCATTGCCCTGGCAATCACGGCCTTCTTGGCTTGGCAGGCCGCCCGAGCAGGTGCCAGCTATCGGTTGATCATGCCGGTTGCCGTGTTTACGGCAACTCTCGACCTCATCGTCTTCAACAAGGTCGGCTCGCCTCAGTTCGTTACCTGGCTGGCGGTTCCGGCAATTCTCGGCATTCTGTTCTCAGCTCCCAAGTGGCGACTGCCGGTCTTCGCGGTGATTGCAATCGCCCTGCTAACCAATTTGGTCTATCCGGTGTTTTACGAAGAGCTTCTGAAGTTGAATCCAGCGGCTCTAGCTTTGGTTTCGGCCCGAAACTTGCTCTATATCGCCCTGCTAGTTTGGGCGAACCTTCGACTGTCTGCTCTGGGCAAACGAGAAAAGTTGCCGGCTCTCTAACTATCGAGCAGTTGTTGCAACAGCGGTCCTACGGTTTCACGTTCAATCAAAAAGCCATCGTGGCCATAAGCCGATTCGACAACGTGCAGTTTGTTGCCAACCAACTTCGATTTGATTCCTTCGGCGATAACTCGCTGGCCTTCAATCGGAAACAGTCTGTCGCTCGAGATGCCAACGACCAAGACTGATGCGGTGATTTTGGCAAGTGCCGCAGCTATAGATTCGCGACCGCGAGAAATGTCGTGCGAGTTCATGGCGTTCACCAGGGTGATATAAGAATTGGCGTCGAAGCGTCTGGTGAATTTGTTGCCGTGAAAATCTAGGTAGCTTTCAACCGCAAAGCGCCCCGATCCACCAAGCGGATTTACGTTTGATTGCCAGGTTCGTTCGAATCGTTCGTTTAGTTCGCTAGGCGATCGATAGTTGAGCAGTGCCATTCTTCTGGCGAGTGCCAAGCCACGGTGAGGTCCGAATCCAGGTTTGGCATCGTAATAGTGCCCCTGGTTAAAAGCTGGGTCTGTCATCACGGCTTCTACCTGAACCGAGTTCAAAGCGATATGGTCTGCCGAGGAAACGGGGGGAGCGGCTAGCACCGCAAGTCGTTCAACCGAATCGGGATACTCGATTGCCCACTCGAGGGCCTGCATTCCACCCATGGATCCGCCGATAACCGCTGCCCAGCGGCTGACACCGATTTGCTCAGCAAACTGCTTTTGGGCGTTGACCTGATCGCGAATCGTGATGAATTCAAAGTTCGAACCGTATTCGATTCCATTGCTAGCCAGCGAAGCCGGTCCGGTCGAACCCTGACAGCCGCCCAACATGTTTGGTGAGAGTACCCACCACTTGTCGGTGTCGATCGCCAAGCCCGGGCCAATAATGCCGTTCCACCAGCCCTCGGTTGGGTGTGACTTTGACGCTGGCCCTGTTGCGTGCGAGTCTCCGGTCAGGGCGTGCAACACCAGAACAGCGTTGCTTTTGTCGGCGTTCGGTTCGCCCCAGGTCTCAAATGCGATTCTCGCCGAAGCGAGTTCACGCCCGTTTTCGAGCTTCAGGTTTGTGATTGGAGCAAACTGGCGGTCTCCGGATGGGTCGCCATCGCGCCACGCTCCTGTTGCCGGTGGGCGACCGATTAGCTGGCGACTCAGCTCTTCTGTGATGAAGGCTGAAGCAACCGAGTCTTCAGAGCTTTGAAATTCCATAGACGGCAATTCTCTCGCAAGTCATGCGAATTGCGTAATGGCCGGCAATGGTGGCCGGGGTAATGGTTGGTAACTTAAGCGGCTGGCTCGCCGAGGTGATCGAAAGCCAGTGCAGCGAGAAGTGCTGCTCCATCGGCTAGAACGGTGTCATCAAACTCGGCCTTGTTCGAGTGGTTAACCGGTGCGGTCATGAAATCAACGCCTGGCTTGTGAGCGCCATAGAAGATGAACGCGCCACCTAGTTCTTCGATTATCGAAGCCATGTCTTCGCCACCCGCCATCGGTGTTGGCATATCGAAGTAGCGCTGAGGTCCAAAGGTGTCTTTGACAACCCGCTCAATACGAGCAACCGCATCGACCTCGTTGATGAGCACCTTGGTTGCGTTGCTGAACTCGTGCTCGATTTTCACACCGTATGACTTGGCGATTCCGTCTAGGTAGTCGGCCACGACAACTCGCACCTTGGCAAAGTGCTCGCGCGAGAAGGTGCGCACTGTTGCACCGAAAGAAGCGGTTTCGGGAATCACGTTTGTCGTGTGAGTGTCGCCGGCTTCGAGCCAACCAACATT
Source organism: uncultured Micrococcales bacterium (assembly GCA_903831585.1). Taxonomy (GTDB): domain Bacteria; phylum Actinomycetota; class Actinomycetes; order Actinomycetales; family Microbacteriaceae; genus Rhodoluna. The sequence continues at coordinate 5,912 of CAIKYE010000244.1, forward strand.
GATGATTACCGGATCGAAGGCGTTCAACTTTTTGTTTAGGAAAGTCTGCAAACCCGAGATGGCCTCGACCAGCGGAGTGATTGGGTCGTTGCCCATCCATGGCGAAGAACCGTGGCCGCCGGCCCCGTGAACCTTCACAATCAAATCGCCAGCGCTTGCCATCATGGTGCCCGGTCGCGAAGCGAAAACACGGTTTGGCAGCATCGCGCTGAACACGTGAATTCCATATGCGGCAATCGGCTTGTTGCCGCTCACCATGTGTGCACCCTCTTCGAGCATCACGCCCGCGCCATCGTGACCCTCTTCGCCGGGCTGAAACCAAACCACAACATCGCCGTGAAGTTTGTCTTTGTGAGTGGCAATCAGGTGAGCTGCGCCGATACCCATGGCCATGTGCAGGTCGTGCCCGCAGGCATGCATGTAGCCGTTGGTCGACTTGAAGTCTTCAGAGGTGTCCTCTTGCACGGCGAGCGCGTCCATGTCTGCACGAAGCAAAACGGTTGGGCCGGGGTGTGCGCCTTTTATGAGCAGGGCAATGCTGTTGAGGTTCTTGCCAAGGGTGATCTCACCAAGTCCCTTGATCGAGCCGAGAATGCGCTCCTGGGTCTTCGGCAGCTCGAGTGCGAACTCGGGAATCTGGTGCAACTCTCGGCGAATGCCCTGCAGGGTTTCTAGGTAGGTTGCTGCCTCGGCGACGAGTGCTTTGTGGTCCACGATGACTCCTTTTGCTGGTCTGTGGCTATTCTGGCACGCCTAGGCTTGACGCATGTTCTTCGAGCAGATGCATCCCAGTTGGCAGCAGGCGCTTGCCGGCCAGCACGATTTGCTCGATCAGATCGAGGCAAATGTGAGCACGGATGCCGCCGTGGCACCTGCCATGCCGATGGTCATGCGGGCGTTCGAGCAACCCGTTGATTCGGTTCGAGTCCTGTTGGTCGGGCAAGACCCGTATCCGGGGCCGGGTCACGCAATTGGCCTGTCGTTTGCGGTTGCGCCCGAGGTTAGCCCGCTGCCGAGAAGCTTGC
>CAIKYE010000245.1 GCA_903831585.1 uncultured Micrococcales bacterium
AATGGTGACCGGCTTCCAGCCGATCTTGATGTTGTCGCCAGGCTTCTTTGGCTTCTTGTCGGTCAGGTAAGCCATCGAGTGAACCATGAACTTCTTGTCGTCGCGGGTCTCGTAATCTTCACGGAAGTGACCGCCACGGCTTTCGCGACGCTCGCGTGCGGTGAATGCCAAGACCTCTGCGAGGTCTAGCAAGAAGCCAAGCTCAATTGCTTCGAGCAGGTCGGTGTTGAAGCGCTGACCCTTGTCTTGAACCGCAATTCGGGTGTAGCGGTCGCGCAACTCGGCGATCTTCTCGAGAGCTTCGTTGAGCGAATCTTCGGTGCGGTAAACCTGGGCGTTGAGATCCATGGTGTCTTGCAGTTCTTTGCGCAGAATGGCAACCTTCTCGGTGCCCTTCGAATTGCGAACGGCGTCAATCATGGCGATAACCTCGCCGGCAGGGTTTGCTGGCAACGGCACGAAGTCGGCATCCTTGGCATATTCGGCCGCATAGATTCCCGCGCGCTTACCGAACACGTTGATGTCGAGCAGCGAGTTGGTTCCTAGTCGGTTAGCGCCGTGCACCGAAACGCAGGCACATTCGCCAGCGGCATAGAGACCCTTTACTACGGTCTTGTTGTCGCTCAAGACCTCGGTCTTGATGTTGGTCGGAATTCCACCCATCGCATAGTGCGCGGTAGGAAACACCGGAACCGGTTCGGTGTAAGGCTCAACACCGAGATAGGTGCGAGCAAACTCGGTGATGTCAGGCAGCTTGGCGTCGATCACCTCTGGAGGAAGGTGAGTGAGGTCGAGCAAGACATAATCTTTGTTTGGGCCGGCACCGCGGCCTTCGCGAACTTCGTTTGCCATTGCACGCGCGACCATGTCGCGTGGTGCAAGGTCTTTGATTGCCGGCGCGTAGCGTTCCATGAATCGTTCACCAGAAGCGTTGCGCAAGATAGCACCCTCGCCTCGAGCAGCCTCAGACAAAAGAATTCCGAGCCCGGCAAGACCGGTTGGATGAAACTGATAGAACTCCATGTCTTCAAGTGGAAGACCCTTGCGGTAAATGATGCCAACGCCGTCACCGGTGAGGGTGTGCGCGTTAGAAGTGGTCTTGAAGATCTTGCCGAAACCGCCGGTTGCAAAGACAATGCTCTTGCCCTGAAAAACGTGAAGCTCTCCGGTGGCAAGTTCATACGCAACAACCGCAGAAGGCCGTTCTTCTTTTCCGACCTTGGTCATGACCAGGTCGAGAACATAGAACTCGTTATAGAACTCGATGCCGAGCTTTACGCAGTTCTGATACAGGGTTTGAAGAATCATGTGACCGGTACGGTCGGCTGCATAGCAAGAACGGCGAACCGGTGCCTTGCCGTGGTCGCGAGTGTGACCACCGAAACGACGCTGGTCGATCTTGCCGTCTGGAGTTCGGTTAAACGGAAGACCCATGTTCTCGAGATCGATTACTGCCTGCACAGACTCTTTCGCAAGAATCTCGGCGGCATCCTGGTCAACTAGGTAGTCGCCACCCTTGACGGTGTCGAAGGTGTGCCACTCCCAGCTGTCTTCTTCAACGTTGGCAAGGGCTGCAGCCATGCCACCCTGGGCTGCGCCGGTGTGTGAGCGAGTCGGAAACAGTTTTGAGATAACCGCGGTCTTTGCCAGCGGGCCAGCCTCGATGGCTGCGCGCATGCCAGCGCCACCGGCCCCAACGATGACAACGTCATGCTGGTAATAGTGAATCTTTGGGTTAGACAATTACTATTTCCTGGTTTCTCTAGGTCTTACTTGACTGCCGGGCAGAAGCTTGGCAAGTTTTCGATGGTTCCGTTAGCAGGGCACGGGTCGAAGGTGAAGATCACCAGGGTGCCGAGCACGACGAGTGCCGCACAGGTTGCCCAGAGAATCCAAACCAAGAGCTTGCGTGTTTTCTCGCGCTCGGCATAGTCATTAACAATCGTTCGCATGCCATTAGTTCCGTGAATCAAAGCGAGCCACAGCATGGCCAAATCCCAAACCTGCCAAAACGGATCTGCCCACTTGCCGGCAACGAATGCAAAGTCGATTGCCTTGATTCCCTCGCCAACCCAGAGGTTGGCAAAGAGGTGACCGAAGACAAGAACGATAAGGGCTACGCCAGAGAGGCGCATGTAAATCCAGCCCCATTTTTCCCAGTTGGTGCGCCTAGGTTTTGCGCTGCGTGGTGGCTCTATAACAATTGACATCTCTTATCTTTCGCTTAGCCGAAAACGTGCATTAGGTGACGAGGAGTAAAGATTGCAAAAATCACGAACGCGATAACCACAACAACCCAGAACATCAGGTTCTGATATTTCGAGCCCTTTGACCAAAAGTCGATCAAGATGATGCGAACGCCGTTGAGAGCGTGAAACAAAATGGCAGCTACGAGCCCAAGCTCGGCGAGCCCGATGATCGGGGTTTTATAGGTGGCGATAACCGCATCGTAAGCCTCAGGGCTTAGACGAACAAGAGAGGTGTCGAGAACGTGCACCAGCAGAAAGAAGAAAATGGCGAGACCCGTG
>CAIKYE010000246.1 GCA_903831585.1 uncultured Micrococcales bacterium
ACTAAAGCCGCCACCTCATTGCCCTCGAGGCTTACCCAACCGGCCAGTTCACGGATGTAGGCCGGGCGCAGAGCGGCGTCGCGAATCTGAGCGACAACTGGCGCTGCGGCTCGAGCGGCTGCGACTCGGCCTTCGAGAGTGTTTAGATCGAATTTAGAAATCTTCTGCTTGATGGCGAATTCAAACATCGGTCGCTTGTTGGCAATCATGGCCACAACCGCCTCGTCACCCTTTTCGCTTCTCAAATCGCAGGGGTCTAAGCCATCGGGACCAACGGCCACAAAGGTTTGCGCGTTGAATTTGTTCGAATCGTTGTAAGCGCGCATCGCAGCCTTTTGGCCGGCTGCATCCGGGTCGAAGGTGAAGATGACTTCGGCTGCCGAATCGACAGAACTCGAAAGCATGCGATTCAAAGTTCTTATGTGATCGTCTCCAAATGCAGTTCCGCAGGTGGCAACCGCTGTGGTTACCCCAGCTAGGTGGCAAGCCATTACATCGGTGTATCCCTCGACAACGACTACCTGTTGTTGCTTGGAAATGTCACGTTTAGCAAGATCGATTCCGTAGAGAACCTGTGACTTGTGATAAACCAAGGTGTCGCTCGAGTTTAGATATTTTGGCCCGGTGTCATCATCGAAGAGTTTTCTTGCCCCGAAGCCGATTACCTGAGAGGTGGCATCTTTAATCGGCCAAATTAGCCGGCCACGAAATTTGTCGTAGATGCCCTTATCGCCCTTGGTCACTAAAGCCGCAGAGATTAACTCATCGTCAGAAAAGCCCAGTGACTTGAGGTGATTGAAAAGTTCGGCCCAGGCCTTTGGCGCGAAACCTATTGAGAAGCGCTCGGCCGCTGTTTTATCGAAGCCACGTGACTTTAGAAAATCACGCCCGGTCTCGGCTCCGTCAGACATTAACTGCGACTGGTAAAAGAGCGCTGTGGCATTGTTGGCCTCGAGAATTCGATTCTTTAGTCCGTGATCAGGAGAAGGGCCAGCGCCTTCTTCGTAGGTGAGCACGAAACCGACTCGCGCGGCCAGCTTCTCGACCGCCTCGTAGAAGCTGATGTGATCGAGTTGTTGAAGAAACTTGTAGACGTCTCCGCCCTCACCACAGCCAAAACACTTGTAGAAACCATCGTTCGGTTTGACCGTAAATGATGGTGATTTCTCGTCGTGAAAGGGGCAAAGACCTTTGAGCGAGCCGACACCGGCGGGTTTTAGAGCCAGGTAATCACTCACCACATCGGCAATGTTTACGCGAGATTTGACCTCTTCGATGTCTCTCGCGCGAATTCTGCCTGCCATTCGAATAATCCTAGGTTGCAGACGACCGGCCGCCAACGAGGCGGTTATGCATGGTTATGGCGCTCTGATCGGTCAGGCAAGCAACCTGGTCGACAATCACCCTTCGCTGCGCGACTTCATCGGTGGCCGCTGACCAAGCGATAGTTGATGTGGCGTCTAGTTCTGCGCCATTTCTGGCTAGCAATACATCTGCGAGCTCAACCAGAAGCGCTCGCTGCCATTCATAAAATGGGCGACGTGAATCGTGTGACATCAAGAATGCCGAAACCAGGCCTTTGAGCACGCTGATCTGTGCCCGCACCGCTGATGGAACCAATAATTGAGATTGAAAACGAGTGACTTCACTGCCGGCCGAAGCCAAGGTTCTTGCGGTCGAAGCTTGAACGAATTCACCAATCAGCGAAGAGGTTAGGTTCTTTAGTGTCGCCTGATCCTGGGGACTGCCAGAAAAAGAACGCA
>CAIKYE010000247.1 GCA_903831585.1 uncultured Micrococcales bacterium
CGCGCAAAGAAAGTTCTTGAGCTTTCACTTCGCGAAGCATTGCAACTCGGTCACTCTTACATCGGCACCGAACACCTTCTTCTCGGATTGATTCGTGAAGGCGAAGGAGTCGCCGCACAGGTGCTCACCAAACTCGGTGCTGACACCAATAAGGTGCGCCAGCAGGTCATTCAGTTGCTTTCCGGTTTTCAAGGAAAAGAAACCGTCAACGTTGGCGGAGAAAACCACGAGAAGCAAAAGGGTTCACAAATTCTCGACCAGTTTGGTCGCAACCTAACTCAGGCTGCCGCTGACGGAAAGCTCGACCCGGTTATCGGTCGCGAGCGTGAGATCGAACGCGTCATGCAAATTCTTTCGCGTCGTTCAAAGAACAACCCGGTTCTAATCGGTGAACCCGGTGTTGGAAAGACGGCAGTTGTTGAAGGACTTGCTCAGGCGATTGTGAACGGCAATGTTCCAGAAACTTTGAAGGGCAAGCAGCTCTACACACTCGACATGGGTGCGTTGATTGCCGGCTCACGCTATCGCGGTGATTTCGAAGAGCGTCTCAAGAAAGTAACCAAAGAGATTCGCTCTCGCGGTGACATCATCACTTTCATCGACGAGATTCACACGCTGGTTGGTGCCGGCGCTGCCGAAGGTGCAATCGACGCGGCTTCGATCTTGAAGCCGATGCTTGCTCGTGGCGAGCTTCAGACCATCGGTGCTACCACTCTTGACGAGTACCGCAAGCACTTCGAAAAAGACGCAGCTCTTGCTCGTCGTTTTCAGCAGGTTATGGTCAACGAGCCAACCTTGCCGCAGACCATCAACATCTTGAAGGGTCTTCGAGACCGCTACGAAGCGCACCACAAGGTCTCGATCAGCGATAGCGCCCTTGTTGCCGCCGCCAACCTGTCTGACCGCTACATCACCGACCGCTTCTTGCCAGACAAGGCCATCGACCTGATCGACGAGGCCGGAGCACGTCTGCGCCTGTCGTTCTTATCTTCGCCACCTGAGCTTCGTGAACTCGAGGAGAAAATCTCTGAGGTAAAGAAGGCTAAAGAGAAGGCCATCGAAGACCAAGACTTCGAGCTTGCCGCCTCAAAGCGCGACGAAGAGAAGCGCATGAACGCTGAGCGCGTGAAACTTGCCAAGCAGTTCAGAACTGGCAACGTTGAGATCGGCGGAGTCGTTGACGAGGGACTGATTGCAGAAGTTCTTGCTCAGGCAACTGGCATTCCAGTATTCAAGCTGACCGAAGAAGAGAGCGCCAAGCTCATTTTCATGGAAGACGAATTGCACAAGCGTGTCATCGGTCAAGAAGATGCCATCCGTGCGATTTCGAAATCGATTCGCCGTCAGCGTGCCGGTTTGAAGGACCCGAACCGCCCATCTGGTTCATTCATCTTCGCCGGCCCGACCGGTGTTGGAAAAACCGAGCTTGCCAAAGCGCTTGCAGAGTTCTTGTTCGACGACGAAGGTGCATTGATTGCGCTCGACATGTCTGAATACAGCGAGAAGCACACCGTATCTCGTTTGTTCGGTGCGCCTCCGGGCTTTGTCGGATTCGAAGAGGGTGGCCAGCTAACCGAAAAGGTTCGCCGCAAGCCGTTCAGCGTCGTCTTGTTCGACGAGATCGAGAAGGCTCACCCAGACATCTTCAACTCGTTGTTGCAGATTCTCGAAGAGGGTCGTCTAACCGATGGCCAGGGTCGCGTTGTTGACTTCAAGAACACCATCATCATCATGACCACGAACCTCGGAACCCGCGACATCGCTCGCGGCGTGATGGGTTTCGCGCTCGAGGGTGATGGAGCCGGAGACTACGACCGCATGAAGGGCAAGGTCAACGAAGAACTCAAGAAGAGCTTCAGACCAGAATTCTTGAACCGTGTTGACGAGACCATCGTGTTTCCTCAGCTCAGTAAGGATGAGCTCGTTCAGATTGTCGATCTCTTCATCAAGAAGCTCGCGGTTCGCCTCGAAGATCGCAACATGACTTTGAGCCTGACGCCAGCAGCGAAAGATCGCCTGATTGAGATTGGCTTCGACCCTGCGCTCGGTGCTCGACCACTGCGTCGCGCCGTTCAGCGTGAAATCGAAGACAAGCTCAGCGAGAAGATACTTCACAGCGAGCTGCTCAACACCGAGCACATGAGCGTTGACTTCATCGGTGGCGAATTCATTTTCACGAGCCGTGAGCGCGAGGCCGCTAGTAGCATTTAGGAATGCCCACCAGCACCTATCGCGTCAGACCAGCCCGCACATCAGACGTGCGCGCCATTCAGGCCATTCGCGAACCTTTTCTGGGCAAGGTGCTTCAGCATCACGAACTTGTCGGCCTGTTCGAGAAGATTCAAGAGTTCTCGGTCGTGGTTGACGAAAACGACCGGGTCTTGGCTGCCGGTGCGTTGCACGTAATGTGGCAAGACCTTGCCGAGGTCAGATCAATTGTTGTTGACGACTCCAAGCGAGGCCAGGGTATCGGTCACCTGCTAGTCGAAGCCCTGCTAGAGCAAGCGCGAGCAGTCGGTGTTAGTCGAGTGTTCTGCCTCACATTCGAAACCCAGTTCTTTGCCAAGCATGGCTTTGAGCCAATCAGCGACGTTCCGGTCGATGCAGAAACTTTCGAAGAGATGGTTCGCTCGACCGATGTTGGTGTTGCCGAATTTCTCGATCTTGCTCGCGTAAAAGAAAACACTTTGGGCAACACACGCATGCTTAGGTTGCTATAGCCCCGTCTCTGGTTAGCCTTTAGAGATGGCAACCCGCATACCTCCGAGATCTCGACAATCGGTAAGACCCGAGATTCTTCGCCGCCGCAGAATATTCTTTGGTGCCGCGCTAATAGTTGTAATTGCAATTCTCTGGACGCTAATCAGTTCGATCATTAACTTTTTTGGCAGCTTTGCACCGCAGGCTGAGCCAATCCCTGGCGCGAGTCAGTCGGTGGTGGTCGCATGTGAACCAGGCATGGTACAAATCATCGCCGGTATCGGCGACGATTCTTACAATTCAACTGCTGCGGTTGCGGCCGGCGTAAACCCGTTTCTTTGGTTCAACATGACAAACAACTCAAAGGTTGCCTGCACATTC
>CAIKYE010000248.1 GCA_903831585.1 uncultured Micrococcales bacterium
ACGTGATCGCGAAACTCGATCATCTCTCTGAATTTCCAGGTGGTGTCTACGTGCAAAATTTTGAACGGGATGCGCCCGGGGTGAAAGGCCTTGCGGGCGAGGTGCAGAAGCACCGATGAGTCTTTGCCAATTGAATAGAGCATCACCGGGTTTTTGAAGGCGGCTGCGGTTTCGCGAAGAATCTCGATTGATTCGTTTTCGAGTTCTTTTAGCACGTCTTGGCTGTTGACCATTGGTCAATTCTAGGTTGGTGGGCCTGGCTTCTAGGTACGGTAACTATGTGAAACGTCTAGCAAACACGCATGCATTTCACAGCGTTCGTGCAGACTGCAGTGGTGGTCTTATACCAGTCAATCAAATCGGAGGAACAAATGGCAGCAAAAAGCACTAAGCCAGAAGTAGTGGCAACAGAAAACAGCAAGTTCAATTTCAACTCACTCAACACCCTCGCGGTTGTTTCCTTGGCCACCGCGCTGACTAGCATCGGTGCCGTTGCAGCCGTAATCACAGGGCACATCGCACTCGCCCAGCTAAAGACCGACGAGAAGTCGGGCCGAGCACTGGCTCTCGCCGGGCTAATCGTTGGTTATGCGACCATCGCATTCTGGATCATTGCGGGCATCGGCCTAACCTGGCTGCGCATGCATTATGGCTTCGATGGCCCGATGGGTATCGAAGATCGCATGGATGGCCCAATGGGCGGTCGCTAAAGCGGCTGCGCAATAAGCGCTCGATGATCGTCGCCAACCCTGGTGAGAATTAGGGTGGCGGCGATTTCGCCTTTAAGGCTCAGTTCTTTGCGCAACTGCTCTGGCACGACGTCGACGCCGCGTTTCTTGATTTCGAGCGTTCCAATGTTTCGATCGCGCAAATAGGCCTTCAACTTTTTGCGGTCGAATGCCATTTCATCGATGACTCTGAAGCCGCGCATAAGCGGGGAATCGATTTCGACATCGCTGCTGAGGTAGGCAATCTCGCGAGAAATCAGAGTGGCGTCAACTTGTCTGGCCAGATCTGCAATCAGGTGAGAGCGAACTACGGCATTGTCTGGTTCATAAATGAATTGCTTGATTGCCTCGACATCGGCCGGTTCGCTCACAAAAGTTTCGCTGACGATTTCGTGCCTACCGCTTGCATTCACAACTGTTGCCGCGCGCGCAACTCTCGGTCGCTTCACATCGCCAAACCAGAGACCGAGTTCAACTAGATCGCCATCGATAGAAAGCCACTGCGCTTCGGCATCTTGCGGAATCGCTTCGTGCGGGTGACCCGGGCCAACTTTGATTCCGGTTGGTTTGGTTCGCGCCTGGGCAACAACCCAATCGAAGTTTGGAGCGAATTGCGCCGGGTCAAACTTGCGCGCCGCTCGCTCACCTTTGCCGTCAAGTTCGCGTCTTGCCGGGTCGAAAAACAGCGCTTCGAATTGGCTCAGGTCGAGAGTGGTGATGTCTGCCTGCTCAACTTCTACATTTTCGAAAGAGCCGAGGTTGAAAACCGCCAGTGCCGCGGTGATCTCGTCAATCTCAAAAGCTCGCACGTTGAGGTCAATCGCACCCATTGCCATCGACTCGGCACCGAGGCCGCAGCCGAGGTCTGCGACCTGGGTAATGCCGGCACCGCGAAAGCGACCGGCGTGAAGCGCAGCCGCCTGAAGTCTCGAGGCTTGCTCGAGGCCGTCTTCTGTGAAGAGCATGCCGTCGGTGAAATCGCCAAACTTCTTGCGAGCTCGGCGGCGAAGCTTGGCCTGGCTAAGCACGGCTGCAACCAACCCGGGGTCATAGCCCTCGGCTCGCAGCGCACTGACCAGTTTGAGAACGTCTGCCTTGGCATCTAGATCACCGATCGAGCCGAGTAGGGCTAGGGCCTCGGGGGTGAACAGCTTGAAAAGCTCGGCACGTTGCATGCCCCAAGCCTAAGCAACGCAGGTGCACACGGGTGATGTTGGCACTCACCTTGACCGAGTGCTAACCATCAATTAGAGTTTTCAAGTGGCCACAAGGCCAACGAACCCCTCATAGATAGAAGAGGTCACTATGTCTGTAGTAATCAAGCCACTAGAAGATCGCATTGTCGTTCAGCCGGTCGAGGCAGAGCAGGTAACCAGCTCTGGTCTAGTCATTCCAGACACCGCAAAGGAACGCCCACAGGAGGCAGTTGTCATCTCGGTCGGCCCAGGCCGCATCGACGACAACGGCAACCGCGTTCCGATCGACGTAAAGGTCGGCGACAAGGTTATCTTCTCGAAGTACGGCGGCACCGAGCTCAAGTATGAAGGTGTCGAGTACCTAGTGCTTTCGGCTCGCGACGTGCTCGCGGTCGTTGAGCGCTAAAAACCAAAACGTGAACGACCCCGGGCATGACTATGCTCGGGGTCTTCCACTTGGACTGACCGCCTACTTCATCTGGGGCAGTTTTCCGCTCGTCATTTCGATGCTCGGATTCGCATCTCCTTACGAAATCGTTGTCTGGCGAGTGGTGTTTGGATTCTTAACCGCCGTTCTTCTTATTGCGATCACCAAAAACTTCAAGAGCCTGCGCGAGACGTTCAAAAACAGAGCCAACATCACCTGGATAGCGGCCAGCGCAATTTTCATTTTCATCAACTGGCTCGTCTACGTGATTGCAATTTCTGAACACCACGTTGTCGAATCTTCTCTCGGTTACTTTATTAATCCACTCGTGACGATTCTGCTAGCGGTTGTTTTCTTGCGCGAAAAGCTTTCTCGGGTGCAGTGGGTAGCCATGAGCTTTGGCGCGCTCGCGGTGATTGTTTTGACAATTGATTACGGTCGCCCGCCATGGATCGCGCTAATTCTCGCTGGCTCTTTTGGAATCTATGGTCTTGCCAAGAACAAGCTCGGCGGCAAGGTCAGTGCGTTGAATAGCTTTGCGATTGAATCTGGTTTCGTAGTGCCAATCGCAATAGTGCAGCTGATCTTGATTCAAGTCATCGGCGGTGGAATCTTGTTTGCCAGCCAAGGTGTTTTGGGAATGGCCGGCCTGGCGATGTATGGAGCGCTTACGGCTATCCCGCTGATTCTGTTTGGGGCTGCGGCCCAGCACCTGCCGCTAAAGGTCATGGGTTTCATGCAGTACATCGCACCGATTATTCAGTTCACGCTTGGCCTGGTTGTGTTTAACGAACCGATGCCGACCGCTCGCTGGCTAGGTTTCAGCCTGGTTTGGCTCAGTCTCGCAATTTTGAGCTTCGATATGATTCGCAGCAGAAATCAACGTCAAAGCTGACCGAAACAATATCGTTACATCACATTTTGGTTGAGGGTTTTCTCGCCGGTAAGCGTGGCTGCATCGCTGAATCCCTTATTTTCAGGGACATCATTCAAGACCCCAATTGATCTGCAGGCAAATGTTTACCCACTGTTACCGCTTGTTTCGATTTAGAAATATCGTAATTCTGTCAAATCGGTAAACTTCACTTGGTTTCCAATTTGTACCAAATTAGGAACACCCAACATCAATCAAGGAGACACATGTCTACATTAAAGAAAGGTGCTGCCGGAATTGCTCTTGCAGCTAGCCTCGCGCTAGCTCTAAGCGGCTGTGCAGCCCCAGCGTTCGATGCAGCAAACTGTACCGACGCAGAGCTAAAGATCGGTTCACTACTTCCGACCACCGGAAACCTAGCATTCCTAGGCCCACCAGAAATTGCTGGAGTTGACGCTGCAATCGCAGAGATCAACGCAGCCGGTGGAGTACTAGGCAAGTGTGTATCTGTTTCTCACAAGGACTCAGGCGACACCTCAACTGACACCGCAACTCAGTCAGCTACCGCACTTATCAACGAGGGTGTTGACGCCATCGTTGGTGCAGCATCATCAGGTGTATCTCTAAGCGTTATCGACCAGGTAACTGCAGCTAACGTTGTACAGATCTCACCAGCTAACACTTCACCAACCCTCAGCACCTACGCTGACAACGGTTACTACTTCCGTACCGCACCTTCAGACGTTCTACAGGGTCGCGTTCTTGGAAACCTAATCACCGGTGACGGTAACGAGAAGGTTGGCTTCTTGACAATCCAGGACCCATACGGCACCGGCTTGTACGAGAACGCAAAGATCTCAGTTGAGGCAGCTGGCGGTTCAGTCGTAGCGAACGAAGAGTTCGCTGGCGGAACCAAGAACTTCTCAGCTCAGGTTGACAAGGTTCTAGCTGCTGGTCCAGATGCAGTCGTCGTTATCTCGTTTGACGAGGCAAAGTCGATTCTTCCTGAGCTAGTCAAGGTAAAGGGCTTTGCTGCAAGCAAGGTTTACCTAGTTGACGGAAACGTTGCTAACTACAGCAAGGACTTCACCGACTTCAGCATCGAAGGCGCACAGGGAACCATTCCTGGTGTTGTTGCTACTGAAGAAATCAAGGCTAAGTTCTTGGCTGCAAACCCAGACCTAACCGACTTCTCATACGCTGCTGAGTCATACGACGCAGTTATGTTGGTTGCCTTGGCTGCAATTGCCGGTGGCGCTGCTGATGGTGCAACCATCAAGGCAAACCTAAAGGCAGTATCAGAGGGTGGCGAGAAGGTAACTGACTTCGCAACCGCAGCTCAGATGTTGAAGGATGGAAAAGACATCGACTTTGACGGTCTATCAGGCCCAATCACTTTCGATGACAACGGAGACCCTACTGAGGCCTACGTTGGTATCTACAAGTTCAACGCAGACAACACCAACACCGCTACCAAGTCAGAGTACGGAAAGCTCAACTAAGTAGTAGTTCAATAAAGAACCCCCCGGCTAAACACCGGGGGGTTCTTTATTGCTTAAAACTTTTAGAGGTCAGCGAGGTTTCCGAGGTATAGGTCGATCATCTTCGGGTCGTTCAACAACTCGCGGCCGGTGCCCGTATAGGCATCCTTGCCCTGATCTAGAACATAGGCGCGGTCGCAGATCTGAAGACAGCGGCGAGCGTTCTGCTCAACCATGATGATTGTCACACCTGCCTGGTTGACCTCTTTGACTCGCAAGAAGGCTTCGTCTTGGCGAACCGGCGAGAGACCAGCAGAAGGCTCGTCTAGTAAAAGAACCGATGGGTCAACCATGAGTGCGCGACCCATGGCAACCATCTGGCGCTCACCGCCAGATAGCGAGCCGGCGCGCTGCGAACGACGCTTGCCTAGGTCAGGAAAAATGTTGGTGACAAAATCGAAGCGCTCCTGAAAACGTTTTGGTGATTGAAATACACCCATCTGCAGGTTCTCTTCGATGGTCAAACTCGGAAACACGTTGTTGGTCTGAGGAACGAAAGCAACGCCCTTGCTAACCAGCTTGTTTGCCTTGAAGTTTGTAATGTCTTCACCGTTTAGCAGAACCTGGCCTTCGCGAACGTTAACCTGACCAAAGATTGCCTTTAGCAGAGTTGACTTGCCGGCACCGTTTGGGCCGATGATTCCAATCAGGTCACCCTCGTATGCGGTCAGTGAGCAGCCATTGAGAATGTTGATGCCTGGCAGATAGCCCGCGTGAAGATCTTTGGCGTGAACAACCGGTGTTTGGTTAGCCATTAGTTGTCGTCCTTTGCGATCTTGATCGAAACAGTGCCAAGGTCGATGTCTGCGTGAGCTCCGAGATACGCGTCGATGACCGCCTGGTCTTTCATAACCTGTGCTGGCGGACCCTCGGCAACGATTCTGCCCTCGGCCATAACAATCACCCAGTCGCTGATGTGGCGAACCATGTGCATGTCGTGCTCAACAAACAGCACTGTGGTTCCATTTGACTTCAAATCTTTGATGTGGTCGAGCAGAGATTGGGTGAGCGCAGGGTTTACTCCGGCCATCGGCTCATCGAGCATCACGAGTTTCGGTTCGGCCATGAGCGCGCGAGCCATCTCGAGCAACTTGCGCTGCCCACCCGATAGCGACGCTGCATAGTCATCGCGCTTGGCGTCTAGTTTGAATCGCTTTAGTAACTCTTCGGCCTGAGCGGTTATGCGGCTCTCAAAGCCACTCCAGAGCGGGCGAATGAGAGCGGTGAAGAACCTCTCACCAGCTTGCTTCTGAGCGCCGAGACGCATGTTCTCGATCACGCTGAGCAAGCTAAGCGACTTGGTGAGCTGAAAGGTGCGAATCATTCCGAGGCGAGCAACCTTGTATGAGGCAACCCCAGCTAGGTCTTTGCCCTCGAAGGTCCAGGTTCCGGTGGTCGGCTTATCGAAGCCGGTGAGCAGGTTGAACAGCGTTGTCTTGCCGGCTCCGTTAGGGCCGATCAGAGCGGTGATCTTGCCTCGAGGAATCTCGAGGTGGGCAACGTCTACCGCGGTGAGACCGCCGAACTGGCGGCTAACGTTGTCGGCGATCAGAATTGGGTCGACCTTCTGGCAGCCCGGCGAAGCATCGCCGACTGAGATTTGATTAGACATTGAACTGCAACTCCTTCTTGTTTCCGAAGATGCCCTGCGGTCTGAAGACAACCAGAGCCATGAGGCCCAAACCAATCAGAATGAAGCGAACCGGGCCGATCTGGTCGGTGGTCAAGAACGTAATCACGCCCATGTTGACTAGCCCCTGCAGAACTCCCTCGGTTAGCGAGAGCAGAACCCAGAAAACCATTGAGCCAACGATTGGGCCGAAGATTGTCGCGGCACCACCGAGCAACATGATTGTCCAGATAAAGAAGGTCAAACCCGTGACATAGTTTCCGGGCTGCACAGAGCGCGGCAAGACGAACACGATTCCGGCCAGGGTGCCAAGAGCTCCACCCAGAATCAAAGACTGCATCTTGTATGCGTAGACGTTCTTGCCGAGACTTCGAACCGCATCCTCGTCTTCGCGAATTCCCTTGACCACGCGACCCCAAGGGCTGCGCATCATGAGCAGAACAAGCAGGGTTGCCAGCGCAACAATTGACCAACCGAAAACGCGAACCCAAAGTTCTTTCTCGGTCACGTCGAATGGCCAGAACAAATAGTTTCCGGCTGCAAAAGGATTAATCGCATAGAAGTCAGTCGCGAAACCTGAGAGTCCACCCGAACCGCCGGTTAGGTCTTTTAGCGAAGTTGTTGAAACTATGTAGCGCAAGATTTCTGCCGCCGCAATCGTCACGATTGCAAGATAGTCAGAACGCAGTCGAAGCGTCGGTATTCCGAGCAGCAGCGCAAAGAGAACCGAGAGAATCATCGAGACTGCGATTGCTTGCCAGAAATTCATTCCGAAGTTCAAGATCGAAACTGCAAAACCATAGGCACCGATTGCCATGAAAGCTGCCTGACCGAAGTTGAGCAAACCGGTGTATCCGAAGTGCACCGCGAGACCAATTGCTGCGAGAGCGTAGGCAGCGGTTGTCGGGCTAATAAGCTCGGCGGCCGCGTTGCCGAAGACGAGTGACCAATCCATGTTCTCTCCTTAGCCGATTCTTTGCGCTTTGCCCAGGATGCCCTGAGGTCTAATCAGTAGCACCAGAATCATGACTACTAGTGCGCCAGCAAACTTCAGGTCGGTTGGAATAACCAGCGTTGACATCTCAACGAATACGCCGATAACCATCGCTCCAACAGCTGCTCCGAAGGCGGTACCTAGACCACCAAGGGTGACCGCTGCGAACATGAGAAGCAGAATCGAGAAGCCCATGTCCCATGACGCTTGCAAGAACAGACCGAGCATTACGCCCGAGATACCGGTTAGCGCTCCGGCGATGACCCAGACGATTCGAATGATTCGCTCAACGTCAATTCCGGTCGCCGCTGCAAGCGAGGCATTGTCTGCAACGGCTCGGGTTGCCTTGCCAATGCGGGTCTTGGTTAGGAATGCCGCGACCAAAAGCAAAATCACAACTCCAACGCCTGCGCTGATCACGTTGACGGCCTGGGTTGGAACGCCAAAGATGTCCCAGATTTCACCCTGGCTAAGAACCTTCGTGTCACCACCGTAGATGATTTGAAAAATGTAGCGAATCACGAGCGAGAGGCCAATACTCACAATCATCATCTGGGTTAGTCCGACGCGACGTTTTCTTAGCGGTCGCCAGATTGCCGCGTCTTGAAGCCAACCTGAAGCAGAAACAATAATCATTGTCAAAACCGCTGCGAGAAGAAGGTTCATTCCCATCAACTTGCTAAACGTGAAAGCTAGAAGAGCGCCGAGGGTAACCATCTCACCGTGCGCAAAGTTGTTTAGTGCTGTGGTGCCATAAATCAGGCTCAAACCGATGGCCGCCATGGCTAACAGAATGCCGAGGTTGATTCCGGCGATCAGTCGACCGAGAAAAACGTTTGTCTCTGCGGCGACCGGCTTATCGCCCGGTCCTCCGGTTGTGGTCGTTGTGTCGTTAAGTGCAAACAAAACGTTAACTGTGTTGACCACGTCGATCTTTACGGTCTTGGTTGCGCGATTCGGGTCGCGAAGGCTAGCGCCCTCTGGCAAAGTTTCAACTAGCAGAGTCACCTGGTATTCGCCCTTGGCCGGAGCCGTAACAACCCAGCGACCATCGGCGCCAGTTGTGCCAACAGCCTCAAAGCCAGAACCCGAAACTGAAATCTCGACACCCTCGAGCGGCACATCGCCATCCTTGATGATGCCACCGATAGAAAGCGCGGTGCTGTCAGGTGCTGGTTCGCCGTCGACTGCGAAAGCAGGTGTGGTTGGCAAGAGCAGACCAAACATCAATATGAAGAGCCCGAGGCTCACGCCCAACCTTTTGGCTACCCTAATTGCTAGCTGGTTCAAACCAACCTCCGTCTGCACAAGAACGCTGAAGCGTTTCTATAGATGGGTTTGAGATTACCGCACTTCTGCGGGGGCTAGCCCAAAGGCTAGAATTGGGCTACCGCCAACTCGCTTGAGGACAAAATGACTGAAAACAACCCTTTCGGCTTTCTCGGATTGACCTACGACGATGTGCTTCTCTTGCCTGGCGAGTCAGACATCATGCCTTCTTCGGTAAACACCAAGACCCGCATCTCTAAGCGCCTCGAAATCAACATTCCGCTGCTCTCATCGGCAATGGACACCGTGACCGAAGCTCGCCTGGCAATCGCCATGGCTCGCCAGGGCGGCATCGGTATATTGCACCGCAACCTTTCGCTCGAGCAGCAGGCCAATCAGGTCGACCTGGTCAAGCGCTCAGAGGCCGGCATGATTACCAACCCGGTGACGACAACCCCGCTAGCCACCATTCAAGAAGTCGATGACCTTTGCGGTCAGTTCAGAGTCTCGGGTCTGCCGGTTGTCGACGAGGACGACCGCCTGATCGGCATCGTCACCAACCGCGACATGAGATTTGTGCTCGACGTGCAGCGCACCACCACTCTGGTTAAAGATGTGATGACGCCGATGCCACTGATCACCGCCAAGGTTGGAATTCGCCCAGAAGAGGCAATTGCGATTTTTGCTCAGCACCGCATAGAGAAGTTGCCGATCGTTGATGGCAACAACAAGCTCAAGGGTTTGATCACGGTAAAAGACTTCGACAAAAGCGAAAAGTATCCGTTGGCCTCCAAGGATGGCGCCGGACGACTTTTGGTCGGTGCGGCTGTTGGTGTTGGGCACGACGCCTGGGAGCGTTCGATGGCACTCATTGACGCAGGCGTAGACCTTCTTATTGTTGACACCGCTCACGGCCACAACCGTGCGGTTCTCGAAATGGTTGCGAAGCTAAAGGCCGAACCGTTTGCCAAGAACGTCGACATCATCGGCGGAAACATCGCGACTCGCGAAGGTGCTGCCGCTCTGGTTGCAGCAGGAGCCGATGGCGTGAAGGTTGGCGTTGGCCCTGGTTCGATATGCACCACCCGCGTCGTTGCCGGTGTTGGAGTGCCACAGATCACGGCCGTCTACCAAGCCTCGCTCGCGGCCAAGCCCGCCGGAGTGCCAATCATCGCCGACGGAGGCCTGCAGTTCTCTGGCGATATCGCAAAGGCCCTGGTTGCCGGTGCTAACTCGGTGATGCTCGGCTCGTTGCTAGCCGGAACCGACGAGGCCCCTGGCGACGTGACCTTCGTGGGCGGCAAGCAATACAAGACCTACCGTGGCATGGGCTCGCTCGGCGCAATGCAGTCGCGCGGCCAAGCCAAGAGCTACTCGAAAGATCGCTATTTTCAAGATGACGTTCTGCGCGAAGACAAGCTCGTGCCAGAGGGCATCGAGGGTCAGGTTCCTTATCGCGGCTCTGTTGCCTCGGTAACCCACCAACTAATCGGTGGCCTTCGTGCATCGATGGGTTATGTCGGAGCAGAGACGATCGAAGAACTTCAGGCTCGCGGAAAGTTTGTTCGCATCACCGCAGCCGGACTTAAAGAGTCACACCCGCACGATGTTCAGATGACCGTCGAAGCGCCAAACTACGGCACCCGCTAAAAACTTTCGCAGAGGAAAACTAAATGACCGAAATTGAAATTGGCGCGGGAAAACGCGGACGACGTGCTTGGGCATTCGACGATGTTGCCGTGGTTCCATCGCGACGCACCCGTGACCCGCAAGACGTTTCGACCACTTGGAACATTGACGCATACAAGTTTGAACTACCGGTACTTTCTGCACCGATGGATAGCGCAGTTTCACCAGCGACCGCAATTCAAATTGGCAAGCTCGGTGGACTCGGCGTTCTCGACCTCGAGGGACTTTGGACTCGCTACGAAGATCCGAGCAAGCAGCTCGCAGAGATTGCAAAACTTTCTGCCGAGAAAGCCGTTGCGCGCATGCAAGAGATTTACGCCGAGCCAATCAAGGCAGAGCTTATTCGTGATCGCATCGCAGAGATTCGCGCCGCCGGTGTAACAGTTGCCGGTGCACTTTCGCCACAGCGCACCGTCGAGTTTTATCAGACCGTGATCAAGGCCGGAGTCGACATCTTTGTGATTCGCGGAACAAACGTTTCTGCCGAGCACGTCTCGAAGCAGGCCGAGCCGCTGAACCTCAAGCAGTTCATCTACGAACTCGATGTTCCGGTAATCGTTGGCGGCGCCTCGACCTATACCTCGGCCCTGCACCTCATGAGAACCGGTGCCGCCGGTGTTTTGGTTGGCTTCGGTGGCGGTCGCGCCTCTACAACCCGCAAGGTGGTTGGCATTCACGCCCCGATGGCTACCGCAGTAGCCGACGTCGCCGGTGCTCGTCGCGACTACATGGATGAGTCTGGCGGCCGCTACGTTCACGTCATTGCCGACGGTGGTCTAGGCACCTCTGGCGACATCGTCAAGGCAATCGCCTGCGGCGCAGACGCCGTGATGCTCGGCTCGATTTTGGCTCGTGCCGACGAAGCACCGGGCAAAGGCTGGCACTGGGGACAAGAGGCTTTTCACGAGGAGCTACCTCGTGGCACAAAAGTCGAGGTTGGCAATTCGGGCAGCCTCAAGACAATTCTTCACGGCCCATCGAACACGGCCGACGGAACTACGAACGTTGTCGGTGCACTTCGTCGCGCGATGGCGACCACCGGCTACAGCGATCTGAAAGAGTTTCAGCGCGTTGAAGTTGTTGTGGCTCCCTACGACGCTCAGTAAAAGCAATGTCAAACTCGCAAATCGGTTTCTGGCGAGTAGCCGTTCGACCAAAGTTCATCGCGGGCTTTTTGATTTCACTTTTGGCAGCGGCAGCTTTCTCGCTTCTCGGTCAGTGGCAGCTCGATAGGTCGCTTACCAAAGATCAGACCGCTGCAGAAATTCAAAAGGTTGTCACGGTTGAGGTGATGCTCGATGTCAAAAACGTTTTCATTGTTGACGGTCGCTTGCAAAACGGCAAAGAGGTTTTCTGGCTGCTGGCTAACTCGCAAGACTCAACCGGCAAGTCGCTCACGCTCGCAATCGGCCAGAGCGATTCACTGCTGACTGTCGAAGCGGCCAGGTTCGGCCTCAAGAACTCGATGATTGCTCAGGCGTTCATGCCGGTTAGCGGTTACTGGTTGCCAACAGAAGCGCCGCTGGCAATCGACAAAGCGAACACATACCTATTGCACTCGGTTTCTACCGCGCAGCTGATTAACCTTTACTCACCCGACAAGCCCCTTGCCAGTTACACAGACTTTTTGGTTGCCGAGGGTTTCGCCGAATCGCTAAGCCCAAAGTTGGGTGAAATCGACGCCGTGCTCGAACCGGCCCCGGC
>CAIKYE010000249.1 GCA_903831585.1 uncultured Micrococcales bacterium
AAGACACCTGGGTCGCCCGGATAGATCGCATTTAACCGCATGCACAATTCAAAGCGCGAGTCAAAGTTTGCAAGGGCCGCGAGCGCGACTGACAAAACACCGAACTGCGAGCGCGAATTCAGCAGGTGTGAAAAGAGTGTTCGAAGCGACTCGCTGAGTAACTCGTTCCAGTGAGCAGCTGCCGCCTTGAGGTCTTCGGCTGCCGGATAACTTTGAATGTCTTCGAGCAACTCTCGAATGTATTCGGTACTGCGAAAACCGCAGAGGGCTTCGAACTCTGAGAGTGCCACGATCATCTCCGGCTTGTGACCGGCATTCTTGTAGTTTCTATGCGCTGCGGTTAGCGAGATTCCGGCGCGATTTTCACGCTCAAAACCGGCCACTGCCTGCTCAAGGTTGGGGTGGGCCTGAATCGAAAGTGGCGAATCGGCAGCCAATATCTTGAGCAAGAAACTCAGTGGCTGGTCGTTTCGCAAATCAAGCAGGGTCTTCGACGGGTCTTCAGAGTCTCGAGCCATCGATGAGGGGTGGGTGCCGAACCAGATCTCGGCCATAGGTTCACCGGTTGGCTCAATAGCCAAGTGGTCGCTGATTAGAGTGCGTGAACCCCAGGCATATGGCTGCGCCCGGTTGGTTATTTTGCGAATCAAATCGTTACGCCCTTTATCTTGTTGCCTTAAGGCTACTGAATAGACTGATTTAGCCCTAGTTCGGGCCGACAGGGAAATCCATGAATGCCATGACGCAGCCAATCCGGGTGATTCTAAACACCCGAGAGCCTGGTTTTCGCGCCAAGACCTACCTTGCCTACGCTGCCGTTTTCACCCTCGCCGCCGGCGATGTTTTTCGCTATTCGGTGGGCTGGTGGGGCTGGGGTGCGCTTCTCGTCATAATGTTCGGTTTCACTCTCTACTACTTCTTCACCGATGAACCCAAGAGAGTTCTGAAACAGATACCTTGGCCACTGACCGGGCTCTTGGTACTAATGCCAATCAGCATCTTCTATTCGAACTACCCGATTTTCAGCTCGATCGCTTCGTTCGCGCAATACGCGACGACGCTGTTTGCGCTTTTCTTGGCAGGCACTTTCAGTTGGCGACACCTGCTTCGCATTTTCAGCAATGTGGTTCGAGTAATTCTTGTGGCTTCGCTCGCATTCGAGTTTGTTGCGGCCGCCATTGTTCGTGGGCCAATAGCTCCGATTTTCAAGAACTACGAGGGAGATACTCCCCCGGCTTCTGCCTTCTACTGGACTCGCGCACATCTCTTCGACGGCGATCGCATCCAGGGAATAGTTGGCAACTCAAACATTCTGGCCTTCATCGCAATGCTCGGTCTGATTGTTTTTGCGATCGACTATGCGGTCTCGGCCACGCCCAAGTGGTTGAGCGCGGCATCGTTCGCACTAGCAGTCTCGATGTTTTGTCTGTCGAAATCGGCCGGCGTTGGTTTCGCGGTTGCGGCCATCGCGGTTGCTGCGACTGTTGCCCTAATCGTCGAGGGAAAAGATCGCGATCTGCGTCACCGCATCTACCGGTGGGTCTGGGCGTCTACCGGCGTAATCGCAATTCTGGTTTTGCTAAACCGCGCCGAGGTGTTTGCCTTCTTCGGCAAGACCCCAGACATGACCGGTCGCAGCTCGATCTGGAAAAAGGTTTTGGTTCTAATCTTCGATCGGCCAATTCAAGGTTGGGGCTGGATCTCGCACTGGATGCCTGGAGTCGAACCGTTTGAGGGGCTTGTCGTAATCGGCAGCGTTCCCTACTACCAAGCGCACAACGCCTTTCTAGACATCTGGCTGCAACTTGGGGCAATTGGTTTGCTGCTGATGTTGGCTCTGGTTTCAATCACCTTCGTGAAGCTTTGGCGCTTGGGCGTTCGCCACACCAACCCGCTCTATCTCTGGCCGATGCTGATGTTCTTTGGGCTACTGGCTCAGAACCTGACCGAAAGCAGAATGCTGCTCGAAATTGGCTGGGTGCTTTTGGTGCTGATGGCAGTGAAGGCAAATGACCCCGAAGACTACCTAGAGCCTCGAGGCAAGACTCCTAAAAGAGTTCGTTTGCTCGGTCGAGGTCTTCGGCGAAATCAATCTCAACCGCGTAAAGATCGCTGATGTCGACGGCCTTGAAGCGCAGGCCATCTGAATCAATCGCAAGTTCGATTCCGCGTTCGAAGTAATCCTGGTCGTCTACTTCGATTAGTCGCTTGATTAGAGCAGCTTTGTCTTGACCGGCAACAAAGTTGATTCCCACCGCTTCGCCGAGACCGCCAACCACCTGTTTAGACAACTCACGGATGAACGCATCGGCATCGAGCGTGTATTTGACTTCTTCGTCGCTTACCTTCGATTGATTCACGACCACGAAAGACTGATTGGCGTTAATCTGCTCGGTCACTCGCACGAGAACCTGCGGGTCGAAAACCACGTCACCGTTTAACCAGAGAACACCGCCATCACCAGAAGCCTGCAGGGCCTTTAAGAGACTCTTAGATGTATTGGTCTGGTCGAAGAATTCGTTATATACAAAAGTCGCTTCTGGAAAACGCTCGATGATGGCTTCGAGCTTGAACCCAACCACAATCATCACTCGGTAACTTTCACCGAAGGCGGTCTTCAGGTTGTCAATCTGCTGCTTCATGATCGAACGACCATCGCGAAGCTCAGTTAGCGGTTTCGGAAGCGGTCTCGCGAGTCGAGTTCCCATTCCGGCAGCAAGAATTACGACCTGGATAGACATGCGACAAGTCTATGGAATCAAAAGTTTCTGTCCGATTTTTATGTTGTCACTGGTCAATTTGTTCGCGGTCTTGATGGCGCTAACCGTTCGCTTGAATCTGGCAGCGATGCCAGAGAGCGTGTCACCGCTGACCACCGTGTAATAGAACGCCGTGCTGGTCGGGGTTGGAGTGGGTGTTGCCGTTGGTTTCGGCGTAACCGTGGGCTTTGGCGTCGGGGTCGGCGTCTTGGTCACAGTCGGGGTTGGTGTCGGTGCGGGAGTCGGTGTTGCGGTTGAAGTGGGGGTTGGTGTCGGGGT
>CAIKYE010000250.1 GCA_903831585.1 uncultured Micrococcales bacterium
AGAAATTGATGCGGTGTGAATGGCGATTGATGCGTTAAACAAGTTTTATGGCTTACCGTGCAAAACGATTTCGTCGAGTTCGAAACGCGTGCGAGGCGCAATTTCGCGTTCGTAGGCTGGGCCTTCGAGAACCGAAGCGTCTGCACGCTTACCAATAGAAATTACTAAAACCGGATCAAGGTTGTCGGCAAGTTCTAACACCGCACGCATGCTCTCGTGCACGAAGCCGGCCATCATGTGAGCAGAGAGACCAAGCTCCTCGGCCTGAATGCTCATGTTCTGCGCGGTCAGACCGACGTCTAAGAGTGCACCGGTGTTCGGTGTGCCATCGGCCTTCTGGTTGACCATCGAGATCACCAATAGCGCGCTGGCGGTTGGAGCCCAAGCCTGGTTGAAACCAGTCAATGCCGAGACAATCTTTTCGTGCAGTTCGCTGCCACGAGTGGCTAGCGAGTAGCGCCATGGCTGAGCGTTGTTAGCCGAAGGTGCCCAGCGGCCGGCCTCGAGAATCGACAGCTGTTCGTGCTGGCTGATGGTGTGGTTTACGTCGTAAGCGCGTGGGCTCCAGCGGTTGGCTAGAACTGGGGCAATCTCGGCTGCGGTGATGGCTGTCTTCTGCATTTTGTGCTTTCTTTAGTGCTTCTTAGAAGCGAAGTATGACCCTATTAGAACCAACGGGAACCCCAAAATCATTCCCACTGTAATCGGTTCTGACAAAAATACGATGCCTAGCAAAAAGGCGATTGCGGTGTTTGGGTAGGTGATCAGCGTTGCTCGGGCAGAACCAATTTCCTTAATGAGATCAAAGAACAAAATGAAGGCAATCGCGCTACAGACCACACCGAGAACCGCGAGTGCCATCCAGCCGTCGAAGTTTGCGGTGGGAATGTCGGCCGGCAGTGCCATCAGGCCAGGCGCCGCATAGCAGATTGCCACAATGACCATCGAAAGCGAGATTACTCCGGCGCTATCTAGGTCACCGATTTTCTTGAAGCTGACGGCGGGTGCGATTGCGTAACCGAGTGAGGCAAGAACCACCGCTCCAACGCCTAGCAAATCAAGATTTGCGGTGAAGGCGTCAATGCCGACCAGCGCGAGCACCCCGATGAAACCGATAACCAAACCGAATATTGTCTTTGGGTGCTTAACCGACTTGTCGCCGTTATAGAAGTAAGCGATGAAGACGCCCCAGAATGGCACCAGCGCAATCAGTAGACCGGTTAGTCCGCTCGAAACCGTGCGCTCGGCGTTGGTGATGAGAAACCACGGGCCAACCATTTCAAGCACTGCAAAGACAAGAACCCAACGCCACTGCTTGAGCGCCGGCATGATGGCCTTGCGATAGATGGCAAAGGGAATCAGCACCGCGGCACCGATTACCACACGGGCAAGAATGATTGTCGCTACGTCGAATTGTTCAACTGCGATGCTGATGAATGCATAAGGCATGCCCCATGCGATTCCGCATGCGATGAAAAGAATTAGACCTTTGCGCGACACACGTTCTACCCTAGGCGAACAAGTGAAGCGATATCGGCGCGATGGCCATAGAAGAAGTACTTGTCTGCCGCAACTCGAAGATTTTCGAAGTTGGCCACGAGCTCTTCGGCAGAGTCGAAGGCACTGGCATACCCGCCATCGACCATTGCGGCCAGGTGCTGCCAGCCTGGCAGCCGCAGAATGGCAACCTTGGTGCCGAGCCCTGCGGCCTCAATTAGCGCGGTCGAGAAGGCACCCACGGCCACCTCGCTCTCGGCAATTACCTCTAGCGAACTGCGCTCACTTTGCATGAGAGTCATGTTCTGCGGCGCTCCACCGGCAGCCTCGATGACCTTCTTGAAGTCTTCGAGATCGTTTCGAGGATGCATCTTCACAATCACCTTGAACTTTGGCTTAGCCCTCGCGAACTCGATTGCGGCGCGAAGAATGTCATTGCCCACCAGTGGCTGCGTCAAGAAGACCACCTGATTGGAGTCACGTTTGAGGTTGGCATCGCGCACGGCATCGAATTCTTTTGTCGAACCAATCACACGAATGTTCTGATCTGCGGCATGCTCGATTCCGGCGGTGAAGTATTCGCCCCAGGTGAGAATCTCGTTGGGCAGATAGTCGACCTTTGGTGAACCAGGCCAGCTGAACTGCAGTGAGTACTTAGAGAAAACTCCGCTTTGAATCTCAACAATCTTCATGCCCAAACTTTGCGCGGCTGCTTGAAAAGACATGCGTGCGGCGTTGACCATGTATACAGTCTTGGCAGAAGTTGCGGCGAGCAGCTTGCGGTAGCCGCGACGCTCGGCGATGAATGAGCGAAGCATCCAGCGCGGAAAAACATCATAGGGAGCCATCGAGACGCCAACCTCGCGCTCGATGAACTCCACCACCCGCTGATACTTCTTATAGTCGCGACTGCGCAGCAAGAGACGAACAGAGATGCTGGCAAAGGTTCCGTACTTCTGAATGAACATCTCGTTGAAATCTTCTAGGCGAGCACGGTTCGAGAGTTTGTCCCACATGCCAACACCAAAGACCAGAGCATCGGTGCCGAGTGCGTCGATCACCGGTTGGCTGAACTTCTCTTCGAGCGGGTTGGCCGCATTTCGGGTAGCGAAAGGCACCACGATTGCCTTCACGCCCTTCAGGTTGCGAAAGTCTGGCTCACCCGCATTTACCGGAGCCTTGGCGCGACCATGGGCGGCACTCCAGAGCAAGCCAGCAGCATTGGCACCCTTGTAGAGTGGCGCATCGGCAGGCAGTTCGAACCTCTTGGCGGTTGCCCAGTCATAGAGGTTGGCGTTCTGCGTGATGGTGCGAAACAGCCTCGAGCGCAGCAAAACCCAAACGCTTATGCCCCCGACCTTCCAGTCATATAGGCCTTCACGGCGCTCGATCTCAAAGAAAGCCTCGCCGATGTCTTCTAGGTTGCTGGCGGTCACTGCTCTTCGATTCGGTTCATTGCGTCGTCTAGCAACAGTCGTGCTGGGGTCGGCTTTGCAAAGTAACTCTCGGAGTTGCGGTTTTGTTTTGCCGTGACAAAGAACTTCTCGACGTCATTCACGCGATTGATCTCTTGAATGGCACCCGAGTGAATCAGCGGCGCGATGTGGTTGTAACCGGCAAGCTTGAGCACGCCAACTTTACAGCCGAGAGCAACTGCCTCAAACATGGCGGTTGAATACACGCCAATCACATATTCAGACTCTTCGATTAGTTCGATTGTGTTGGCATCAACCGCGGTCACAATCAGGTTCGCGGGCCGAGCACCCAACGCATCGATGGCTGCTTCGATCTGTTGCAAATCTTCTTGCGGGTGCGGCTTTAGCACCACAGGTAACTTTGCA
>CAIKYE010000251.1 GCA_903831585.1 uncultured Micrococcales bacterium
ACAAAAATCAGCAGGTAGCCGACAGTGATCAACGCCAAGAATCTGGTTAGCGCCCACTTTCCCTTGTTTCGATTTCCTAGAATGACCCCACCAAGAATCGAACCAACCGAGAACACGGCGATAACCGGACCGGCAAGTTCTTTGCCGAGAATTGCGACGGTGCCCACTTCGACACCGCTAAAACTTCCGATCAGCAGCATGCCAAGAATCAGGTTCACAAATACGACTTTGTTTTTTAGCACGCCGCCGATGCGACGATTCGACTTGGGAATCTTGAGCGATGAAACTTCTTTGTTTGCGACAAACGACCAAGCACCGAGAATTTGCAATGTGCCCATGACGATAACCGGAAAAGCGGTATTGATTTGCGCGGCCAAGATGGTGGCCAGAACCGGACCAACAACCCAGATGAGTTCTTGAGCGGTTGCGTCGAGCGCATAGACCGATGACAGCAAACGTTTTTTGACGAGCGTCGGATAAACCGTGCGAGCCGCCGATTGAATCGGTGGCGAAGTCAAGCCAACAATTCCAGAGAGCGCGATTGTGACAAGCGGGTCACCCGAGTAGACAGCGATGGCGAACATTGCCGACGCGGTGGCAATCGAGAATGGAATGATTACGCGAGTCACGCCAACCTTCGCCATGAAGCGACTCAGCAGTGGGCCGCTGATTGCTGCTCCGACAGTTTCAGCTCCGAGGGCGAAACCAGCGATCGCATATGAGCCATAGACGTGTTGAATGTGCATGACGAGAGCCAGGCTCATCATGCCGAACGGAAAACGTGCCAGAAGCTGGCTAGTGATAACCCTCAGAAAGCCAGGCGACTTCAAGACTTCGCGATAGTTGTTTGCCATTTAAATCCAGCTCGGAATCCACATATGAATGAACCAGAACCAGTAAGGGGTCCAGGTGCCAAGCCAGATGGGCAAGAAGAACAAGCTAAAAGCCGCGCTGGCGAGCGCATAGCCAGCATAAGCGCCAAGCAGGCGTGACCGGGCCGCAGGCCCCACAGACCGCCACAGCGTTGCCAGGGCATAGACCAGGGCGAGAATAACGAAGGGTTCGAAGACGATGACATAGAAGTGAAAAACCGTGCGCTCGAGATACAGCATCCATGGAAGGTAGCCGGCGGCAATACCGAGCAGAATTATGCCCGCGGTCTTGTCTGACCTGCGCACGAATAGCCAAATCAAGAAGACCATGGCGGCGATTGCCGCCCACCAGATCACCGGATTGCCGAGCGCCGTTATTGCGCTCGAGCAGCCACCGACCGCCGTGCACGAACCCTCTCCCTGCGCCGCACCCTCGTAGAAGAAAGAAGTCGGTCGACCCATGAACAACCAGGTCAGCGGATTGCTCGCGTAAGAGTGGGTTGTGCGAAGCCCAACGTGAAAGTTGTAAGCGTCGACGTGATATTGCCAGAGCGACTGCAGCGAAATCGGAACCCATGCCAACAGTCCAGTGAATCTATTTGCGGCATCGTCGGCGAACCCGCGGTCGTAGCCTCCCGATGTGGTTAGCCAACCGGTCCAACTCGCGAGGTAAGTTGCAAAAGCAATTGGCACGAGAATCAAAAACTTTGTTGCCGCTGTCTTCAGAAATTTCAAAATAGAAAACTCTTTAGCACCGAGCACCTCGGTCAGCACGACGTAGATGCCGAAGAATGCCAAGAAGAAGATGCCGTTCCATTTGACAGCGGTTGCAGCTCCGAGGGCGGCTCCGGCAGCGAACATCCATGGGCGATTGAATACCTGCCCGAAGTTTCTTTCTCGATCTAGCAGCAAGAACCAGAACGCCAGTAAGACAAAGAACATCAAGATGGTGTCGAGCAGGGCGGTGCGAGCCAAAACGATTGCAACGCCGTCGATGGCGAAGAAGAACCCGGCGAGCGCGGCCCACATGGTTGAGTTGAAGAGCTTGCGGGCCAC
>CAIKYE010000252.1 GCA_903831585.1 uncultured Micrococcales bacterium
CAAGCGACCACATGACGATGCAGGCGTGATTCTTGTCACGCTCAACCATGCGAATGGCTCGGTCAACAATCGCGGCTTGCCAGTTTGGGTCGTCGGTTGGGTTGTCTACCCAGCCAACGTTGCCGAATCCGTGGGTTTCTAGATCGCACTCGTCGATAACCCAGAAGCCCATCTCGTCTGCCAAATCGAGCAGCAGCGTCGATGGCGGGTAGTGCGAGGTTCTAATTGCGTTGATGTTGCTGCGCTTCATAAGCGCCAATTCTTTGCGCACTGTGTCCTCGTCAACCGCGCGACCAAAAAGTGGATGATGTTCGTGTCGGTTTACTCCGCGCATTTGAATTGGCACACCGTTCACGGTAAAGACTGTTCCCTTGATTGCAACGGTTCTGAAACCAACTTTGAGCTCAACGGTTTCACCGTCTTGCGAATCTCCTGCAGCGCTGACTCGCAGGGTATACAGGTTTGGAGTTTCGGCGGTCCAAGACTTTGCGCCTGCGATTGTCGTTGTCTCGCCCTGCTGCAGAGGAGTGTCGGTTTCAACCAACTTCAAACTAATCGCACTGCCCTCGGGGTTTGTTTTCACGCGCACGCAAAGTTTCGCTTCTCCGTCAATCCAATCGGCTTCGATTGCGACATCTTCGATTAAAACTGTTGGGCGAGCAATTACAGAAACATCACGAATGATTCCTGGCAGCCACCATTCATCCTGATCTTCAAGATAAGACGCGGCGCTGAATGTGTAAACCCGAAGCGTTAGTGTGTTCTTTGGCTTCGCGTGACCGCTGATATCAAATTCGCTCGGCAGTCGACTGCCGCGAACAGAACCTAAATAAACATCGTTCCACCAAACGTCGGCAGCACCTTCGATGCCATCAAATCTCAGCACTGCGTTTGCCGGAGGTGCATCCCAGTGAACATCGCGTTGATACTCACCAACGCCGTTGTCGTCTGGCGGGTGAGGCGGGTCGACCGCAAAGGGATAGTTGACGTTGGTGTAACTCGGGAGGCCGTGTGGTTGCTTCAGAAAGTTGTCGAGGTGCGGCATAACAAAACTCGCCGGCACCGGAATGTGCTCATCGTGAGCGTCGTCAAACTTTGGCACCGCACTGGCATCGACTACTCGAGGCAGCCAGCGAAAACGCCACATTCCGTTGAGATTGGTGGTCGGGGCGTCTGTCTTGAGTGCAGCTCTTGGTGGCAGGGTGTTCCAGCCCGGATCTCTGCTTTCAAGCGGCTGAATCACCGAGTTTTCGCTCTTACTAGGCAATCTGGAGTCCCGAAACTCGAAGGGTAATCACCTGAAAAGGCCTGAATTGCAGGTCTACAGAGCCGCCCGCAACTTGGTCGGCCGAGGTTGGCATTTCTAAGAAGTCGGTTAGCCAAATCTTTTCGGCGGCTCCGGCAAAGGCGATTCGGCTATCGCAGCGTCCGCCGGTCGACTCATAGAGCCTCACAATCAGGTCGCCGCTGCCGTCTTCGGCGAGTTTTACGGTTTCGATTATCACCTGAGCGGCCGAGCTGGTCACCAGCGGTTCGATCACTCGATTGCCCTGCACCTCGCGAGCGGGGTAGTTGAGCTCGTAACCAAGGTTCACCGCATCTTGGATTGTTGCCGCTGGGCGAATCTTGAACTTCATCGAGTGAGTTCCCTGGTCGGCTTCTGGGTCTGGAAACTTAGTGGAACGCAGAAGTGAGAAACGCACACTCGTAACCGTTGCACCATTGGCTTCGGTGGTCCGCTGAACATCGAAACCATAGGTTGAGTCGTTTGCGAATGCAACGCCCCAGTCTTTCTCGTTCAGAAACAAATACTTGTGTTGGCAAGACTCGAAGCGCGCGAAATCCCAACTGGTGTTCTCGTGAGTTGGTCGCTTGACAAAACCAAACTGTGTTTCGGCTGCCACCTCTTCGGCGTGAATGTCGATTGGAAAAGCGAGCTTGAGCAGCTTCTCTGACTCGTGCCAATCTATTTCTAAGCCGATGTCCAAAGCGTTTGAACCCGGCACGAGTCGAATAGTTTGCACAATCGTGCTGGTCTTTCCCGATGCGGCAGTCAGCAAGCGTTTGGTTTCAACAACTGCCGAGCCGTCTACTTCTTGGTTGACTTTGAATTCATCAACACTGTCTAAAACCTGTTTTGTGTTTCGATAGTGCTCGTCTATGTCCCAAGCATCCCAGCGCGTTGGGTTGTCGTTGTGTAGGTGCAACTCGTTAGCAGCAGAGCCAATAGCAATTGCATCTCGATTCGTTGCCAATGAGAGCAAAGACAAAATTCGCCCGCTGCGATCTATTTTTACTCGCAGCTCTTCGTTCTCAAGAATTACAAATTCGCCCTGCTCAACTGCTGAGGTGGCTTTTGCAGACTTGCCTCGAACTCCGACACCAAGCGCGGCAACACCATTTCTTGCAGCGGGCACAGCATTTGCCGTCAAAACTTGCGGTGATGAAACAGTTGCCGGGTCGTTCGCCAGAATGGCTAGCGACGAGTCAACAATCTCGAGCAACTCACGGGAAATCTCAGCGTGCCGATTCTCAACCTCTTTATAGACCCAAGCAATCGCGGTACCGGGCAAGATATCGTGAAACTGCATGAGCAGAAGGCTCTGCCAGATCTCTTCGAGCTTGGTGCTCGGGTATTCGACGCCGGTCTTCAGGGTTGCATAGCTTGCCCACAGTTCGGCCTCTCGCAGTAGCCCTTCGTTTCGACGGTTGCCCTGCTTGGTTCTGTGCTGCGAGGTTAAGACACCGCGGTGCAATTCGAGATACATCTCGCCGCGCCAAACGGGTGCATTGGCATATTCGCTTCGAGCCTGGGCGAAGAAATCGTCGGCCGTTCCCATGGATACCTTCGGCGAACCCTCGAGATCGCCAGTTCTGTGAGCCGCGGCAATCATTTCGCGAGTTGGTCCGCCGCCGCCATCTCCCCAGCCAAATGGAATAAGCGATATTGAAGAGCGGCCTTTTTCAGAGAAGTTTCTTTCGGCGTGAGCTAACTCTTCACCAGAGAGTTCAGAGATGTATGTGTCTGCCGAAGGAAAGTGTGAGAAAACTCGGGTGCCATCGATGCCCTCCCACCAGAAGGTGTGATGCGGCATTCGATTGACCTGATTCCAGGACATCTTCTGACTCAGGAACGAACTGATGCCCGACTGCGTAACGATTTGCGGAAGTGAACCAGAGTAACCAAAAGAGTCTGGCAACCACGCTTCGCGAGCGTGCATAGCAAAGTTTTCTTGAAAGAACTTTTGCCCGTAAACAAACTGCCTAACCATCGCTTCAGAACCAGGCATGTTTCCGTCACACTCGACCCACATGCCACCGACCGGTTTCCACTGCCCACTGGCAACGCGCTTCTTTATTCCTTCGAAAACACTCGGATAGCTATCTTTTATCCACTTGTAGTGCTGAGCGGACGAAGCCGAAAAGATAAAATCTTCGTGCTCATCCATGAGACTTAGAACGTTGCTAAAGGTTCGCGCGCACTTGCGCACGGTTTCTCTGATTGGCCACAACCACGCCGAATCGATATGCGCGTGACCGGTTGCAATCACTCGGTGGCTCGATGCGTTTGCCGGTGCGGCCAACGCAGCTTTCAGCTTTGCTCTTGCCGCAGTGGCTGAGCCCGAAACATTACTTGGATCGATCGCATCGAGCATGTCTTCAATCGCGCGGGTGAGCACATGCCTTCTGGTGCTGTCTTGGGGCAGGCTCACCATGAGACCGCGCAGAGTAAATATGTCTTGAGCTAACTGCCAGACCTCAACATCGCGCCTTGCGATGTGCAGTTTCTTTAGTTCATAGAGCGGCTGCTCCGAAGCGGTGTCCCAGTCTCCGAGGGTTGTGGGCTCAAAGGTGTACTCACCGGCAACGTCTGGGTTGGCTGCCACTTCAAGGAAAAACTCGACCTTTTTGTTGGCGTATGACCAGGGCAGCCAGGAGTTCTTCGGGGCAATGGCCTTGATCGGCTTGCCAGCTAAGTCGTAGGCCAGAGCCTCTGCCTGAAAGCCCGAGCGAGAGGTGTTGTAGCCAAAATCGATGACGATTTCGGCAGCCATTGAGGCTTCTTGATTCGCTGCCCAGCTGTCTGGAATCGAGCCCGAGACCTTCAACCAAATGGTCGACCAAGCTCTGCCGAATCGCCAACCGAGGTCAACGGTTTCATACTGTTGCTCGGTGGCGAATTCAAAGGCAACTGGTTCGCGTGGTGCCTGCCAGGCGGTTATTGAAAGCGCAACGTGGTCGCGGTAGATTGCGGGCTCAAGCTTGTCTCTAACAAATCGGTCGAGTCTTTCTTCGACAGCTTTCGTTGACTGATGCATCAAAGCCCCGCTTGGGTTGGCCGAATTTCCACAATCCATGAATTCTTGTTGCCAGCGAGCTTGGCAAGCGACTCTGCATTCAAATCTTTGCCAAGTGCAGTTACCGAGTTTTGCGTCTCGAGATCTACGACCGCGTATTGCTGGCCGTCATCGAGTTGAACTG
>CAIKYE010000253.1 GCA_903831585.1 uncultured Micrococcales bacterium
CGATCTTCACTACACAAAAGAACACGAGTGGCTCAAGGTTGAGGGCGATGTGGCAACGATTGGTATCACTGCCTACGCGGCTGAAAAACTTGGTGACGTGGTTTTCGTTGACCTGCCGAAGGTCGGTGCGCGCACAACATACATGAAGATTTGTGGCGAGATCGAATCAACCAAATCAGTTGGTGAGCTCTACTCGCCTGTCGATGGCGAAGTCGTCGAAGTGAACTCGGCGGTCACGGCTGCTCCCGAGTTAGTCAATCAGGATGCCTTCGGCGCTGGCTGGTTAATCAAAGTTCGTTTTGATGCTCTGCCAGAGTTGCTATCTGCTGCCGACTACGACGCATTCACCGGCGAGTAATCGAAAGATGGCACTCGAGCACGAAAAGTTTCAGTACCGCCACATTGGCACCTCTTCGGCAGACCAAAAGGTCATGCTCGAAACTCTCGGTTACGAATCGCTCGATGCGCTGCTCAGTGCTGCGGTTCCCGAAGTCATTCGCTTTCGCGGCGACAGCACTCTAGACCCGGCAAGAACCGAGGCCGAGTCTCTTGCTGAGCTTCGCGCGATTGCAGCTAAGAACCGCGTAACCACTTCGATGATTGGTCTTGGCTATTACGGCACTCACACGCCTACGGTAATCAAGCGCAACGTTCTCGAGAACCCGTCTTGGTACACCGCCTACACGCCTTACCAGCCCGAGATCTCTCAGGGCCGACTAGAGGCGCTGATCAACTTTCAGACCATGGTCACCGACCTGACCGGCATGAAGACTTCGAACGCCTCGATGCTCGACGAGAGCACGGCCGCGGTTGAGGCCATGATGATTGCCAAGCGCTCAGCAAGCAACGAGTCAAACGTTTTTCTCGTCGACAACGACACTTTTCCGCAGACCAAGGCCCTGCTGGAGCACCGCTCGAAGCCGCTCGATATCGAAATCAAGTACTTCAACAACGCCACGGATGCAGCCAAGCTTGGCGAGCACTTCGGCTCGCTGCTGCAGTATCCGGGAGCCAGCGGCCGCATAGTCTCACTCAAGCCCGTTATCGAACTGACCAAGGCGCAGGGTGGAGTCAGCGTTGTCGCGGCAGACCTGCTCGCGTTAACTCTGCTCGAGTCTCCGGGTGAACAGGGTGCAGATGTCGTTGTCGGAACCACTCAGCGCTTTGGTGTGCCAATGGGTTTCGGTGGTCCACACGCGGGTTACCTCGCTGTGCGCAACGACCTCGAACGCTCGATGCCGGGTCGCCTTGTTGGTGTTTCGGTTGATGCGGATGGAGCACCGGCTTATCGACTAACTCTGCAGACGCGCGAGCAGCACATTCGTCGCGAACGTGCGACCTCAAACATTTGCACCGCTCAAGTTTTGCTTGCGGTCATAGCTGGCATGTATGCCGTCTATCACGGTCCAGCCGGATTAAAAGCGATTGCAACCGAGGTGCACTCGAAAACCTCTCGTCTCGCCAAGGCTCTCTCGGCCGCCGGCATCAAGGTAAAGCACTCAGACTTCTTTGACACTCTTGAGCTCTGCGATGTCGATGCAAACAAGTTATTTGCATCAGCCCGCGGGAAGAACATCACAATGCTGGTTCGCGATGCAAACTGCCTACAGCTTTCGCTAGATGAAACCACCAGCGAGAAGAACCTTGCCGACCTTGCCGAAGTGTTTGGCGTATCTCTTGTGTCGGGCTCGAGTTCACACCTCGATGCATTCGCTCGCACAACCGAATACCTGACCCATCCGGTTTTCAATACTCACCACAGCGAAACCGCGATGCTGCGCTATATGAAGCAACTAGCCGACTACGACTATGCGCTAGATCGCG
>CAIKYE010000254.1 GCA_903831585.1 uncultured Micrococcales bacterium
CGCAAGTTCACACTCGTTGACACCGGTGGCTGGGAACCAGATGCCAAGGGCATCGATAAGTCGGTTGCGATTCAAGCCGAAATCGCAATTGAACTAGCGGATGCTGTGATCTTTGTGGTCGATGCCATGGTTGGTGCGACCTCGAGCGACGAACGCGTAGTGCCGATGCTGCGCAAGAGCGGCAAACCAGTAATTTTGGTCGCAAACAAAATCGATGACCTAAAGCAAGAGCCAGAGGCTGCATCGCTATGGTCACTCGGATTGGGCGAACCCTATCCAGTTTCGGCAGTTCACGGTCGCGGTGTGGCAGACATGCTCGATGAAGCGATGAAAGCGCTTCCCGAGGTTTCGGCCGTGGCCAAGCAAGAGTTTGGCGGACCTCGACGAGTTGCAATTATTGGACGACCAAACGTTGGAAAGTCTTCACTATTGAACAAAGCTGTCGGTTCTGAACGCGCAGTCGTTAACGAGTTGGCGGGAACCACTCGTGACCCAATCGACGAACAGGTCGAACTCGGCGGACGAATCTGGAGATTCGTTGACACCGCTGGAATCAGACGTCGAGTGCATCTTGCGCAGGGTGCCGATTTTTACGCGAGTTTGAGAACAGCTGCTGCGCTTGAACGCGCAGAAGTTGCCGTCGTCTTGTTCGATGTAACGCAGCCAATTAGCGAGGCCGATATTCGAATAGTCGACATGGCACTCGAATCTGGTAGAGCGCTGGTCTTGGGCTTCAATAAGTGGGACGAACTCGACGACGAGCGACGCAAATATCTCGAGCGAGAGATTGAGCAAGATCTGGCACACGTTGACTGGGCGCCGCGAGTAAACATTTCGGCAAAGACCGGAAGACACCTCGAAAAGTTAGTACCCGCTCTCGAAGTTGCACTAGATGGTTGGGACACACGTATTGCGACAGGTAAGTTCAATGCTTTTCTGCAGGAACTCACCATGGAGAATCCGCATCCGGTGCGTGGCGGAAAGCAGCCAAGAATTCTTTATGGCAGCCAAGTTTCGAGCAGGCCACCTAAATTCGTGCTGTTTACAACGGGTTTTCTTGATCCTGGAT
The DNA here is from genome assembly GCA_903831585.1 of uncultured Micrococcales bacterium. GTDB lineage: Bacteria > Actinomycetota > Actinomycetes > Actinomycetales > Microbacteriaceae > Rhodoluna. The sequence goes on from CAIKYE010000254.1 coordinate 1,070, forward strand.
ATCGCAGATTTATTCAGCGTCGTCTTCGCGAAACCTACGGTTTCGAAGGAAGCCCGATTGAAGTTGCCATGAGAATTCGAGAGAAGCGAAAGCGCTAAACTCCCAATAGGAAAACGGGCTATAGCGCAGCTTGGTAGCGCACTTGTCTGGGGGACAAGGGGTCGTGGGTTCAAATCCCGCTAGCCCGACTGGTGAAAGGAAGACATGACCATTTGGCAGCAGTTGCGCACGGTTCCAAACCTGCTCAGTTTGTTGCGTCTGGCTCTGGTTCCGGTCTTCTTGGTTCTGATTCTCAACGGCTTTAACCTAGAGGCCGTAATCGTTTTGATTGTCGCAAGCGTCACCGACTATCTGGATGGTTACTTCGCGAGAAAACTCAATCAAGAAACACGTCTTGGCCAGTTACTCGACCCGGCAGCCGATCGACTTTACATATTTGCCACCCTGATTGGTCTCAGCGTTGTCGGCTACATTCCTATTTGGCTGCCCATGATTGTTATTGGGCGAGACCTCTTGCTGCTATTCACTTACCCGATTCTCGCGAGCAGGGGCTACGGGCCGCTTCCGGTTCATTACCTTGGCAAGGCTGGCACCTTTGCCTTGCTCTACGCGTTCCCGCTGCTGCTAATTGCTTCGGCTTTTCCCGACGTTTCACTTTTTGTTTTGCCAGTGGCCTGGGCCTTTGCGTGGTGGGGCATCGGACTCTACTGGTGGGCGGGTTTTGTTTATCTCGCACAGGTTCGCTCAGTGGTGAAATCGAGCCCCAACGATTCGGCTAGGCTTGGCGACTAGGGAAAATTATGGACTTTCAAGACAATGAGCAGAGCGGCTCTTCTAACGACTCGACCGAGCGATTCAGCGACGACTTGCTCTCGTCAGACTCTCACGGATTAGATGTCGAAGAGCGCGAAGCCGTTGACGCACTGCCATCTGCCAGCGCGCTGCTGATCGTTCAACGCGGACCCAACGAGGGTGCCAGATTCTTGCTCGATCAAGACCTGACCACAGTCGGCAGGCACCCAAACGCAGACATTTTTCTCGATGACGTTACGGTTTCGCGGCGACATGCCGAGTTCAGAAGAACCGGAAATCAATTCATGATTCACGATTTGGCATCGTTGAATGGAAGCTACTTTGATGGCGTTAGAATCGAGTCTGCACTTCTAGATGACGGTGCAGAAGTTCAAATCGGTAAATTCAAATTCACATTCTTCGCTTCGCGGGCAGATCTAGGAGATTCATAAATTGGTTGAACCTACTCCAATTTCTCAGGCTCGAGCCGGCAGACTTGTCACTATCGGTCAGGTGCTCGCACTTCTCACTCCAGAGTTTCCAGAACTCACCCAGTCGAAGCTGCGCTTTCTAGAAGACAACGGTCTTGTCACACCTCAGCGAACAGATTCCGGATACCGCAAGTTCAACGAATCTGACGTCGAGCGACTTCGCTTGATCTTGGAATTGCAGCGCGATCGATATTTGCCACTAAAGGTGATCGGTCAGTTTCTTGCTGATCTCGATTCGGGTAAATCGGTGTCCTTGCCGGGTGACGACTCGAAATCGGGGCGTCACTCTCGAGTCACATCAACTAAATATGTGACGAAAATCGAACTTATCGCCGAAACATCAATCACGGATGCTCTCATCGCAGAAGCCCAATCGGTTGGGCTGATTTCTGAAGAGCCATTCAACGCAAGCACCATTGAAATTGCGCGATCAATCATGAAGCTAAACCGCGGTTTTGGAATTACTCCTAGACACTTGCGCGGTGTAAAGACTGCTGCTGATCGAGAAATCGGAATCATCGAGGGTGTGGTTGCACCTGTGCTTGCGAAAAAGGAAGCTTCGAGTCGCTCTAAGGCTGCACATTACGCAGAGGAATTGCAAAACCACTTCGGTAACATCCGTGAAGAGCTGATTCGTTCGGCGATCGCAAAAATCGACGACTAATCGGCATAATCACTGGCCCTCTGGGGCGACACGCCGAGCGATTAAATTAACACCTAGAAAACTGTTATTCAGGGAACAATTGGGAGAGAACTTAAACCTGTAGTTGAACCTGAAGGGAGCGACCGTGATTCCAATCGACGGTACTTCCACGCCTGAAAACGACTACTCCCAAGACATGCTTTTCAGCGATGGAAGCCCATCGGCTGATCCGAAAGTTGGCTACCGAGGAATCTCGGCCGCCGGCGCCGCAGGCATTAGCTATCGCCAACTCGACTACTGGGACAGAACCTCTCTGGTTCAACCGAGTGTGCGAGGAGCTGCAGGTTCGGGATCTCAGCGACTCTATGCCTTCAGAGACATTCTTGTTTTGAAATTGGTGAAGAGGCTTCTAGACACCGGCGTATCGCTCCAGCAAATTCGCATTGCCGTCGAACAACTTCGCGCCTCGGGAATCAATGACCTTGCTCGCACCACACTCATGTCAGATGGCGCCAGGGTTTATCTCTGCACAACTGAAGACGAGGTCATCGACCTGCTCGGACGCGGTCAGGGTGTCTTTGGAATCGCCGTTGGCAAAGTGTTGCGCGAGGTCGAAGCGAGCCTGGTTAACATCAAGGCCAACCATATTGACGAAGTCGACGAACTTTCTGCACGTCGCGCCAGCAAAAAAGCGGTTTAGTTCTTCTCTTCTTCTGGTTTTTCTATTTCGAGCTTGAAATTCCAACTACCAGTATTGGTAGAAACCTCTTGCTGCTTGGCAGCCAACTCGTCATCTTGCCAACTCGGTTCGGTCCAATCGGTTTCAATCGACGGCATAGCGGCAATCGAAGTTGAAATCTCGGGTTCAGCGCTTACATCCGCCGACTGAGACTCAGTTGTCTCGACGATTTCACCGAGTTGCTCGATGGCGGTCTCGATGGTAAGAATCTCTGGGCGCTTCGAGCCGCGCTTGTGCCTTCTAAAGAATCTGCGTTTCTCTTTAGGTTTCTCGGCTGTGACTTCTTCATTTGGTTCTTCGAATGCAACAAATGCCCTGGCGAGAAGCTCGGTAAAGAAGTTTGCGATTTCGACTGCACCTTCGCCCGGCCAGGTGTGAATCGGTCTTGCAGCTCCCTGAGTCTGCTGCAGGTGAGCTCGTTCTTCGAGGTAGTTCGGAATCAGCAGACCGGGGAACATTTCGTTTAGTTCCTGAACTCTAAAGTCCTGCTCTTTTGATGCCGGTCGGTGTCGATTTATCAGGATGCCTAGCGGGCGAACGCGTTTGGTGATTGCCATGCGAACTTCTTCAAGGGCGCGAATTGCTCGATCGGCGGCAACCACAGAGAAAATGCCAGGTTCGGTGACTACCAGAACTCGATCGCTTGCCACCCAGGCCGTGCGAGTCAAAGCGTTGATAGATGGAGGAGTGTCAATAATCACAAGGTCGTAAATCGTCTCAACCAAGTGCAGGGCTTCCTCAAGCTTCCAGGTCTGGCGAAGCGTTGGGTGGGGGGTGTCGTGGTGAATGCTCTTTGGGCTGCCGACCATAACATCTACAGATCCGCCTCCCACCTTGCCCCAGGTTGAAGATACGATTGAGGCAGACACGACGTTGTGTTTTGGGTTTTTCAGGACGCTGGCAACAGTGGTCTTGAATTCACCAACCGCACCTAATCCGGTCGTAGCGTCGCACTGGGGGTCAAGATCTACCACTAGTGTCTTGAGTCCCTGGGCGAAGGCAGCCGAGGCTAAACCAAGGGCAACCGTGGTTTTTCCGACGCCCCCCTTTAGGGAACTAACGCTGAGAACATGCACCTGAATAGGCTACCTTTTTATCTCAAGGGCCCGAAACCCATTGTTCGCAATTTCCACCGAAGGACCAGATGTTCAAGAAGATTTTGGTTGCCAATCGAGGCGAAATCGCCGTTCGCGCCTTCCGCGCCGCCTATGAACTCGGTGCCAAGACCGTTGCCGTCTTTCCCTATGAAGACCGAAATTCGACACACCGACTGAAGGCCGACGAGTCTTATCAAATTGGCACGGTTGGCCATCCGGTTAGGGCTTATCTAGACGTCAGCGAGATTGTTCGAGTTGCCAAAGAAAGTGGCGCAGACGCAATTTACCCTGGATACGGTTTTCTCTCTGAGAACCCCGAACTTGCAGAGGCAGCCAAAGCCGCAGGAATTACTTTTATCGGTCCAAGCTCAGATGTTTTGGAGATGGCCGGAAACAAAGTCATTGCCAAAGAAGCTGCAATTCGAGCTGGAGTTCCGGTTCTTAAATCAACCCAGTCATCGGCGAATGTTGACGAGCTAGTAGATCAGGCCGACGAAATCGGATTTCCGATTTTCGTCAAGGCTGTCGCAGGCGGTGGCGGTCGCGGCATGCGTCGAGTCGCAGCCAAGCAAGATCTGCGAGCTGCTTTGGTCGAAGCATCGCGCGAAGCAGAAAGCGCTTTTGGTGATGCACGGGTGTTCTTGGAGCAGGCAGTCATTCGACCACGGCACATCGAAGTTCAGATTTTGGCAGACACATTCGGAAACGTGATTCACCTTTTCGAGCGCGACTGCTCGATTCAGCGAAGAAACCAAAAGGTTGTTGAGATTGCACCAGCGCCCTTGATTGACGAGGAGTTGCGGCAGACTCTCTATCGCGACGCCGTAGCCTTCGCCACAACAATTGGCTACCAGAACGCTGGCACCGTCGAATTCTTGATTGACACGGTCGGCGACAACGCCGGTAAGCACGTATTCATCGAAATGAATCCCCGCATTCAGGTCGAGCACACCGTAACCGAAGAGATAACCGACATCGATCTGGTGCAGAGCCAAATGCGAATCGCTTCGGGGGAGTCACTAGAGCAGCTGGGTCTTTCGCAAGACAAAATTGAACGCCACGGATTCGCAATTCAGTGCCGAATCACTACAGAAGACCCCGGTGCAAACTTCAGACCTGACACCGGAAAGATCACGACCTATCGTTCGCCCGGTGGCGCGGGCATTCGTCTCGATGGCGGCACGGTTTCGACCGGTGCCGAAGTCAGCCCGCATTTCGACTCGCTGCTCGTCAAACTGATTGCGAAGGGGCGCGACTTCAAGTCGGCTGTCAATCGCTCAGAACGTGCGCTCGCCGAGTTCCGCATCCGTGGGGTGTCGACAAACATTGCGTTCTTGCAGGCCGTGCTCGCAGACCCCACTTTTCAATCGGGTGACCTGAGCACTTCGTTCATTGACGAGCGTCCACAACTTTTCACCTCTGCCCCCTCGAAAGACCGCGGCACAAAGATTATGTCTTGGCTAGCGGATGTGACCGTAAACCAGCCAAACGGACCACGAGCCGACCACATTTCACCATCCAAGAAACTGCCGAAGGTTGATCTAACCCAGGCAGCTCCGGCCGGCTCGCGACAGCGGTTGCAACAGCTCGGGCCAAAGGCATTCGCGGCTGACCTTCGCGCTCAAACTGCGGTGGCAATCACCGACACGACATTC
>CAIKYE010000255.1 GCA_903831585.1 uncultured Micrococcales bacterium
AGTGTGACGAGGGCAACATCGTCGTTCATGAATGGTTCGAGAATCTCGGGAGTGATCATTTCGCAGTCGGCATCAACGTCGACAGAGCCGGGGCCACCCATGCCGTCGTTGTTGAGCGTGATTAGGTTCAAGCCGAACTGCTCGGCGATGCCGGCGAGAATGTAGCGGTCGGTTGGAAAGTTAGCAGCGTCGATAATCACTGTCTTGCGACCCGGGCGTGCCTTGATTGCCGCAACGCAGAGTTGGTAGAAGTTGACCGAGGTTGTGTCGCAAACCAGAACCTGTCCGGCAGCGGCACCGAGGGTTGCGCGACCGAGAAGGTCACCGGTTGGTTGAGCTTCATCGATCCAGTGCGACCAACCATCTACCAGCTCGTGACCCCATTCGCGAACCATGAACTCGGTGACGGCTGCAACGGTTGCCCGCGGCAAGCGCCCAAGCGAATTGCCATCTAGGTAGCACATGTTCGGGTCGGTGATGATGAACTGCGACTTGTATTTCGCTAACCCGTCTTGGGCGTCTAGCTTTTCGGCTGTTTCACGAATGGTTGGGTCGCCATAATCGGCGAGCGACTTCGATGTGCTCATGAGCCCAATCTACTCGCCGACAGACCCAGTTTTTTCTAAGGATTCGTTTAGGAAATCTTCACCAATTGCTAAGCGCCTATACCCCAAATTGCTATGGACCGGTCAACTGACCAGCGCACAATTAGGTCACGAAAGGGGTATTCGTGTCTGAACTAATTTTGGTAGCAAACCGATTCATGTCGATGAGGTCTCATCGAGCCCGCTCTCGTTTCTTGAGTCATGTGGTCTATAGATTCATGGCCAACGCCAAAGCAAAACGCAAAGAACGAAGCCCTTTCATTTCGGTGACCGAACACGTTGTTACCCGCGACCCCATGCACCCGCACTACCTGAATCGATAGAGACAAAAGATGCCCGGAAGAGACGCCCTAGAACACCTAACTCAGCTTTTGTTGCTTGGCGAGCTTGCGGTAGAGCGGGGTGCTTCTCACAAGCTCCTTATGGGTCCCTGCGCCGACGACCTGCCCGTTCTCAAGAACGATGATCAAGTCGCTGTCGACCACGGTTGCGAGTCGATGGGCAATAACGAACATAGTTCTGTTCTTAGCCACTGAATCTATAGCGTCTTTGAGGCGCTGTTCGTTGATGCCGTCTAGAGACGAAGTCGACTCGTCCAAGAGCAGAATCGGGGGAGCTGCCAACAGGGTACGGGCAATTGCCAGGCGCTGACGCTCGCCACCGCTGAGCATTATGCCCTTCTCGCCAACCTCGGCGTCGAAGCCACGGGCGTCTCGATCGAGTACCTCGGTGAGGTTTACTTCTTCGAGCACGGCCCGAAGTTCGTTGTCGGTCGCGTTCGGGCGACCAATCAACAGATTTTCACGGATGCTGCCGGCCAGAACCGGGGCATCTTGTTCTACGTAGCCAATTTGGGCACGAAGGGCTTTGCGCGAAATCGCACTGACCTTTTGGCCATCGAGCAGAATGTCGCCAGAGGTTGGTTCATAGAAGCGCTCAATTAGCGAGAAGATGGTCGACTTGCCGGCACCCGATGGGCCAACCAAAGCAACTCGTGTGCCGCGCTCGATCTTGAATGAAACTTTGTTTAGCACTTCGCGTTCTTCGCCGGCGGGCTGATCTTCTGTCGCCGGTGTCGGTGCGTAGCCAAACGAAACGTTCTTGAATTCGATTGCGGTCTTGTTGCGAGCCTTGCGGGCCACAAGAGTTTCTCCATCGGCTTCTTCAACCGGCAAGGCCAAAATCTCTTGGATGCGTGCCAAGGCACCGAGCGCGGACTGCACAGATGAGATTGCTTCGAAAGCTGTTCCAACCGGACGCATCAACAGGAACATCAACAAAATGAAACTGACGAGCGAGGCAACCGTAGTTGCGCCTGATGCAACTCGATAGCCGCCAACTCCGAGCACCACTATAAATGCACCATTAATAGCTAGTGCGCCGATTGGTGCAATCGCCGAACTGACTTTCGCGATTTTCACGCCTTGCTTAAAGGCTTGATCGGCAGAATTGCTGACCTGTTCGGTTTCGCGTTCTTCGGCACCGGCGGCACGAATTGTGCGAACTGCGCTGAGTGCGCGCTCGACGGCGGCTGACATCTCGCCAACGCGCTCTTGCGCTTTGGTCGTGGCTTCGCGAATTCGTTTTGAAATCACCGTGACTGACGCGACGGCAATTGAAAGCATCAAGACTGTTAGACCTAGCAAAAGCGGATCAATGAATGCCATGGCAATTACCGAACCAACAAAAATCAAGACTCCACCGGTTAGGTCGACAAGTCCCTGAGTCAAAACTGCCCTCAACAGGGTGGTGTCTGAGCTGGTGCGCGAAACCAAATCACCGGTGCGGCGACGGTCGTATTCAACAATTGGCAGGCGAAGCAGTCGGGCGGCTAGCGAAATGCGAGCGGTGCGAACGATGCCTTCGCCGGCCTTGGCAAGCAGGTAACGCATGAAACCGGCCGCGGCAGCAGCGCCTAAAACTACGCCAACAAGAGCGACAACCAAAGTGGTCGTTGGCTGTTGGTTCTGAACGGCCGTAATCAATTGGCCGACCACAAGTGGCTGGGCAAGTGAGACTCCAGCGCCAAAGATAGAGAGCACGATAGCAATCGACAAAGTTTTCTTGTGCTCTGCCATGTAAGGCAGCAGCGCTTTGAAACTGGCCTTCTGGCCCTTCTCCGGCCCAGTGCCTGTGCCGCGACGACGGCCACCGATCATGCTCATTGGTTCTCCTTCAGTTGGCCCTCGCCAATTAGATACTCATTCAACAGGAAATTTATCTCTTGTATAGACAAAGCCTCGGTGTATGCGGTGTTCTTGAAGAAACGCGAAAAGTCGACAGACTGCAAGGCCTCGAGTGCCCTCGGGTGCTGCAGTTTCAAGAACATCTGTGTCGAGTTCGGCACGGGCTTGAACTCGGTGCGCACCTTGCCGCAGTTGAAACCGAAAATCGTGAGCGAGACATCGGCATCAATTGGTTTCACCTTTTTGATGAACTCGTTGTCGACAACGCTGACGATAGGTCTTGCAACTCGACGTTTCTGCCAGATCTGAAAACAGGTTGCGAGGCGGCTCTTGGTCGAAAGTTCGTCACCGTTGTCGTCGACATAGTCAATTTGAATGTCTTTGTCGAAGACCAGGTGAAAGCGCTGATCTAGTCGATTGATAACCGACCACTTGCGCCACGAACGCGGCACGATAAAACAGATGTAATCGCTGTGTTCGGCCGCCTTGTTGAAGAACGGAATCGACAGCGAGTTATTTCGGCCGAAGGGTGGGTTTGAAATCGTCACCGCCTTTTTGACGCCTATCTCTGCCTGCAGAAAGTCTTCTGCCGAGATGCCGGCATGCTTCGGTTCGATGTCGAAGCTCACGATGCCAGCCACGCCAAACTTCTTGGCCGCCTTGATGAACGCTCCGGTGCCTCCGGCCGGCTCGATTATCACTCGCTCGGCGAGGTTGGGCACGACCCCGGCGACATCGGTGAATAACTCACGAGCTAGGGCGACGGGTGTGTAGAACTGTTCTTTGCCGGTGACTCGGGTGTTGCCCGGCCGCGACACGGGGGCGGTCAATTCGGGCATGCATACAGGCTAACAACCCGCACTGATGGGTTATTCTGAAACGCTGCCCTGAAGGCGGCCGTTTCGAAGAAGAGAGTTTTCGTTGGCAAAAAAGACCGAAGCCCCGCTAATTTTGGCGCGCGGGCTAACCAAGAAATATGACGACTTTGTGGCCGTCGACGGCATCGACTTTGAGGTCAAGAAAGGCGAATCGTTCGGCCTGCTGGGCCCAAACGGAGCCGGCAAGTCGACCACCATGCGCATGATCGCCTCGACCTCGCAGCGCACCGGCGGCGAACTCACGATTTTGGGCAAAGACCCAAACAAGCACGGCCCAGAGATTCGCGCCCACCTCGGAGTTGTGCCGCAACAAGACAATCACGATGGTGAGCTCAAAGCCTGGGAGAACCTATATATCTATGGGCGCTACTTCGGGCTGTCTCGCAAGTTCTTGAAGGCCAAGGTCGAAGAGCTGCTCGAATTTGCGCAGCTAACCGAGAAACGCGATGTCAAAGTTGATCAGCTCTCTGGTGGAATGAAGCGCAGGCTCACAATTGCACGCGGCTTGGTCAACGAACCAGAGATTCTGATGCTCGACGAGCCAACCACCGGTCTCGACCCGCAGGCTCGTCACATTCTTTGGGACAGACTCTTTCGCCTAAAAGAAGAGGGCGTCACACTCGTGATTACAACCCACTACATGGATGAAGCCGAGCAACTTTGCGATCGACTCATCGTCATGGACAAGGGCAAGATCATGGCCGAGGGTGCTCCGGCTGCGCTTATCAAAAAGTATTCGAGCAAAGAGGTTCTCGAGGTGCGATTCGGTTCGAAGAACAACGCCGAGGCAGCAAAAAAGATAGCGCACCTCGGTGATCGAATCGAACCGCTGCCAGATCGAATTTTGATTTACACAGAAGACGGCGACAAAGTGCTCAAGCAGATTCACAAGCTCGGTCTCGAACCGCAAACATCTTTGGTTCGTCGCAGTTCGCTCGAAGATGTTTTCTTGCGTCTAACCGGAAGAACCCTGGTCGAATAAGTGATCGACACAAAACTCAGCTGGCAGGGCTCGACAAAAATTGTCGACGTATCGCAGGCACGGCTTTGGGCTCCATGGTTCGTCGCCGAGTATCGATTGCGCAACATGTCTAAGTGGTTTGGTGCGATCGTGGCTTTCGGTCTCGGCAACCCCGTGCTCTATCTGCTCTCTGTTGGCATTGGCATTGGTGCCCTTGTTGACAACGTTTCGGGTGGCGATAACCCGCTTGGCGTGCCGTACCTGACCTTCTTGGCCCCTGCTTTGCTGGCCACGGCGGCCATTCAGTCGGCCATGGATGAGACAATTTTTCCGACCATGCAGGGATTCTTGTGGGATAAGTCGTTCTTCTCGATGATTGCCACCCAACTGATGGGCCGCGACATCGTCGGTGGAATCATGATTGCCTCTTCGATTCGCTGCATTTTCAACACGATCACCTATGGGCTGGTGCTGGTTCTCTTCGGTGCAATCGGCATCGAGTCTCTCTTTGTGCTGGTTGTTGCGGCGATTTTTGCGGGCATCTCTTTTGCAGCGGTGATGCTCGCCGTTACCTCGTTTGTTAAACAGGATGACGGCTTCTATGCGATTGTTGGACGCTTTGTAATCGCTCCGATGTTTATGTTTTCAGGAACTTTCTATCCGCTAGATAGTTTGCCTATCTACCTTCAGTGGATCGGATGGATTTCACCGGTTTGGCACGCGACCAACCTTGGTCGCAATTTGAGCTACGGGCTCGAAGTCGAACCGTGGTTGTTGGCGGTTCATGTCATGTTTTTGGGTGCGCTGTTAGTTGCGTCGATGATTGTCGCAACTAAAAAGTTCAATGCGAGGTTGAGCGCATGAGCATGATTCGCGCATCAATCGATAGCGCCATTGCAATCGCAGAGCGTCGCAGCGGAAAAATCGGCGCAGAGTTTTATGCCGGTCGAACTCGTTCGATGATTGAGCGCGCATTCATGGCGTTCAAAACATCGTCTTGGATAATCGTGCTCAGCGGATTCGTCGAGCCGGTTTTCTATTTGGCCGCATTCGGTTTTGGGCTCGGGCAGTTCATCGACGGTGTTACTGACACCGCGGGTAATCCGATTTCATACGCGGCTTTTATCGCGCCCGCGCTCTTGGCAACCTCTGCCATGAACGGTGCAATCTATGACTCGACCTGGAACGTCTTTTTCAAGATGCACTTCGGCAAGCTCTATCAAACGATTCTCTCGACTTCGCTCGGCACCTTGGATGTCG
>CAIKYE010000256.1 GCA_903831585.1 uncultured Micrococcales bacterium
GGTCTTGCCGGGCCGGTCATGTGGAACTTCGAGAAGTTCTTGATTGGCAAAGACGGAAAAATTCAGCGCTTTCGACCAACCATGAAGCCTGATGACCCGAAGATTGTTTCGGCTATCGAAGCGGCTCTTTAGAGACCGTTCTCTTTTCTAAACACGGCAACAACTGCGTTTGCGTGGCCGTGACCCATTTCGTGATCGGTCTTTAGCACGGCAACCATCTCCATGTGAGTTTTGGTTTTGTGCTTCTTCAAGATTGTCATCCAGTGTGAAATTGGTTTGCCGTAGGTCTTTTCGATTGACGGAAAGTAACTCTTCGGTCCTTTGACTTTGTCGTCTGCCATCAGCGAAGCTCTCTCTTAATAGCTGCGAGCAGTGCGTCAACATCTGCTTCTGTGGTATCCCACGAACACATCAGGCGAACCTGACCGATGGTGTGATCCCAAACATAAAACGGAAATTCACCCTGTAGTTTCTCAAAGACGCCCTTTGGCAAAATCGGAAACACCGCGTTTGCCTCTGTTGGGTTTGGCAGAGCAAGACCTAGAGCACGAATACCGGCATCGAGACGACGAGCCATGCCGTTGGCGTGGTTTCCGTTTGCGAGCGCAAGCTTCGAACCGTTGCGCAGCAACGCAATTAGCTGCGCGCTAACGAAACGCATCTTGCTGGGTAGTTGCATCGAGGTTTTGCGCAGGTAGGCTATCTGATCGTCGAGCTCTGGGTTCAACACAATAACCGCTTCGGCTGCGAGCGCGCCAATCTTGGTGCCACCAAAGGAAACCAGGTCAACACCGACCTTGGTGGTGAATTCTTTGAACGAGACACCCAATGCCGCGGCAGCATTCGAGAGCCGAGCGCCATCCATGTGTAGATAGAGATTGTGTTTGCGACATGTCTTGGCGATGGCGCGAATTTCATCGACCGAGTAGAGCGTGCCCATCTCGGTGGTCTGGGTAATTGAGACCACGGCCTGCTGGGCGCGGTGCACGAAGTCGAAATCGAAGCACTGGGTCTCGATGAGTTCTGGGGTCAATTTGCCGTTTGGCGTTTGAATTGTCCACAGCTTGAGCCCGGCCATCTTTTCGGGGGCACCGCCCTCGTCGGTGTTGATGTGTGCTGTGTATGCGCAGATCACGGCTTCCCAGCGCATAGTCGCAGCAGATAGCCCAACCACGTTGGCACCGGTGCCGTTGAATACCGGGTAGACCGTGGCTTTTCTGCCGAACTCTTGTTTCACTACTCGAGCAAGTTCGTCGGTCACGGCGTCTGCGCCATAGGCGCGCTCGTGCCCCTCGTTTACCGAGCCGATGGCCTCGAGAATTTCTGGGTGCACACCCGCATAGTTATCGCTGGCAAAGCTGCGCCAGACTTTTCGCTCAATCACGAGACAAATCTACGCCGACTAGACCCCGGCGGCGACCCTAATTGCTATCTCGATTGCCCGAACCTGCTGCTCGAGCGGCATGGTTGGTAAGCCGGTGAAGTCGTCAGCCTGCTCGGTCATCAATGGCACATGGATGAACCCGCTCAACACCGAAGTCTCTGCAAGTGCGTGCTGCATCGCATAGAAGATGTGATTGCACACGAAGGTGCCTGCCGTGGTCGAAAGCCCGGCGGCGATTCCTTCTGCACGAACCGCTGCCACCATTTCTTTAACGGGCAAAGTGGTGAA
>CAIKYE010000257.1 GCA_903831585.1 uncultured Micrococcales bacterium
AGCTTGTCGTAGATCGTTGATGCATTAAAAGATGGTGTGCCACTAGCAGCCGCGTCAAAGTTCCAGGTGAGTCGTTGCCAGCCGGCCGCAGACGTAATCGCATCAGTCTCGACTGCTTTGGTTAGGTCTGAGTTGTTTTCAACCTTCAGACGAATTGCAGAACCTGCTGCTGACGACCACACGTTTGCAGAAATTGTTTTATAAGTGTTGGTAATCAGCGAGGTGCCCGGCTTAGCAAAGAATGAAACACCAGACCAGGCGATTGAACCCTTCACGGTTTTTAAGGCGGTGTAGTTGTTTGCCGAGCCACCTGCCGGAAGCCCTTCAGAAGTAATTGATGACGCTTCACCACCGAAGTCAACGCTCGATGTTCCGGCTTGCGAGTTTTCAAAGTTGACTACCAAACCAATTGTTGGCGTAACCGGGTTTGATCCGCCGCTAGGCGCCGAACTACTTGGCGATGCACTTGCAGCCGGGCTGCTCGGAGTGGCAGAAGAGCTGGGCGAAGGTGAGGCAGCAATTGCCGAAAGTTTCAATACGGTGCAAGCGGCTTTGGTTTTGTCGCCGGTCAACCAAACACAGCGGTTGGTGCCGGTTCCGCCGTCATAGCTGTCGACTCCGGTTCCACCAATCATGGTGTCGTTGCCTGCTTGACCGAGCAACTTGTCGTTGCCAGTTCCGCCATCGAGAATGTCGTTGCCGGTTCCACCAATAAGGGTGTCGTTGCCGCCAAGCCCACAGATTACGTCGTTCTTGGCAGTGCCGGTAAGGGTTTCAGACTTGGCCGTGCCAACGATCGTGCAGTTCTGACCAGTCGCAGCTTTGCTGGCTGCCCAGGCGTTTTGAAGCTGAAGAGAGACGACCAGCACTGTTGCTAGTGCGATGGTTGCGAATGCAAGTGTGCGAAGCAGGTTCTGCGGTTTTGTGCTCATCAGCGAACTACAACTTGGCCAACGCCATTAATCGAGTAGAAGCGAATCCAGTCAATGACAAGTTCAGCGTCTTGCAATTCAGAATCGATTGCACCGGTGAATTGCCCACCCATTGCAAGATTCAAGATCAGATAAAACTCTTGGTTGTATACCCACTTGTACGGAGCAACATCTTCTGCGGTAGCACTGAAAAAACAATCGTCATTCATGAACCAACTGATTTTGTTCTCTGACCATTCGATTGCAAAGACATTGAAGTCGTCGCACAAATCTTTTTCTGCCTGAATGATTTTTCCATGCGGCTTCTCGCCAAAATATCCTGGGCCGTGCAGAGTTCCATAAACCGCATGTTGGTCAGCGCCTTTGCCCTCGAAGATGTCAATCTCGCCGCAACCGGGCCAAGTTTCTTCGGCGATGTTCATGCCGAGCATCCAGAATGCCGGCCAGGTGCCGACACCCTTTGGCATTTTCAATCGCGCTTCGAGACGCCCATACTTGAAGCCAACTTTTTTGTAAGTCGTAATCTTTCCGCTGGTCCACTCGGCAGGTGTGCCGTAGTAGCAGTCGTACTCGTTGTCGCTCGGCATCTTCGTTGCACGAATTACAAGGTTCGAGTTTCCGTCTTGAGCTATCGCAGATTCGAGGTAGTACTCGCGTTCTTGATTTCCCCAGCCAGGAATGCCGGCTGACGTGCCGTCGGCGATGTCGTGCGACCAGTAAGCGGGGTTAACCGAAGTTCCCGCACTCTGATCGAATTCTTCTGCCCACAGCAAAT
>CAIKYE010000258.1 GCA_903831585.1 uncultured Micrococcales bacterium
CGAGACGTTCAAGAGGTTGTGGTCGGCAGAGGCCCGGCTCCGTTCACCGGTTTGCGGGTAGGTATCGCAGCCGCCGTGATGTTTGCCGAGGGCTCTGGAGCCAAGCTCTCTGGTCTGGTTAGCCTCGACGCCATTGCGCTGCTAGCTCTCAAACATCGCTCAGCCACCGAAACCAGGCCCTTGCTGGTTACCACTGATGCCAGGCGCTCTGAGGTCTACTGGGCGCTATACAGCGGGCTGAGCGACAAGGGTAGTGCCCTGAGAATCGAGGGCCCAAAGGTCATCAAACCGGCTGCTCTAGAAGAACTTCTGGCTTCTAGAAACATCGATGCTCAGACAACAGATCTGACCATAACTGGTTCGGCGGTTGGCGAATTGGCCTTGGCCCTGCGTGCCGCCGATGAACTCGAATCAGACGTCTCGGCACTCTACCTTCGCGCACCAGATGCGGTCGAGCCGAAGGCATCCGGTCAATTTGGCAAGCGGGTGATTTCATGACCTCGTGGGCAATTCGCGTGGCGGGGGAGCAAGATCTCGATGCAATTATGCGCATCGAAAATGCCAGCTTTGCAAGTGACGCTTGGTCGATTCAAAACATGCAAGACGAACTGGTCGGTGCCGAGCGTTTCTATGTTGTTGCATATTCGACTTCGGCAGAAGCAGAAGAACTTATCGGCTACGCCGGTTTAGCCAAGTCGATGGCGGCCGCAAGCGCCGATGTTCAAACCATCGCGGTTAGCGCAGAACAAAGAGGCAAGGGCCTCGGTCGCAAACTCATGAATCGCCTTCTTGATGAGTGCAATCGAGTTGGCATCGGTGAGGTCTTTCTCGAGGTGCGTGCAGATAACCCAGTAGCCGAAGCGCTATACAAGAGTCTCGGCTTCGAACAGATCGATTTGCGCAAGCGCTACTACCAACCAGACAACGTTGATGCTATCGTCATGAAACTTCAAATGACTCGCGAGTCAAAAGCTGAACCGCTGGTGCTCGGAATCGAATCAAGTTGCGACGAAACCGGCATCGGAATCGTTCGTGGAAATACTCTGCTTGCCAATGTGATTTCGTCATCGATGGCGATGCACGTTCGATTCGGAGGAGTCGTGCCAGAGGTTGCCGCACGCGCTCATCTCGAGGCCTTGACGCCGACACTGCACGAAGCTCTCGCGCAGGCGAAGGTTTCGCTAGAAGAGATTGACGCAATTGCTGTTACCAATGGCCCCGGGTTAGCCGGTGCACTCATGGTTGGCATAGCTGCGGCAAAGGCTCTCGCGGTCTCGCTCGACAAGCCGATCTATGCGGTAAACCACCTGGTTGGTCACGTGGGTGTCGACATTCTCGAGCGCGGCAAACTCGAAACGCCAACCATCGCGCTGCTGGTCAGCGGTGGCCACACCTCCTTGCTCTTGGTGCGCGATCTGCTCGACGACGTCGAACTGCTTGGCGAGACCATCGACGACGCCGCCGGCGAGGCATTCGACAAGGTCGCTCGCTTGCTCGGTCTGAGCTATCCGGGTGGGCCCGAGATCGACCGCGCTGCCGAGGGCGGCAACCCCCAGGCCATGCGGTTTCCGCGTGCACTCACGTTGCCAAAAGACATGGATAAGCACCGCTACGACTTCTCGTTTAGCGGGCTCAAGACTGCGGTTGCTCGTCACGTCGAAGTTGCTCAGGCCAAAATCGAGGCCGGCGAGACCATCGAGTTCAGCGTTGCCGATGTGGCAGCCAGCTTTAGAGAGGCGGTAGTCGACGTGCTCGTCGGTAAGGCTGTGAAGGCATGTCTCGAACACAACGTGCCTCGACTTTTGCTCGGCGGCGGAGTGGTGGCTAACCGACGACTGCGTGAACTTGCTCAGCAGCGCTGCGATGAGAACGGCATCGAGTTGAGAATTCCGGCGCTATCCCTGTGCACAGACAACGGAGCGATGATTGCAGCACTCGGAGCTCAGTTGATCATGGCTGGCCGCGCGCCATCTAGTTTGAAATTTGGTGCAGACTCAACTCTTTCAGTTACGACTGTTCAATCTGCCTAGTTGATGTAATCGATAGTTTGCCAATTTCATGATGAATCAATTGAACTTAACTTGTGCGATAGTTCTTGTTAGAACAAAGAGAGTTGCGTTTTGAAACAAACCATTTTGCACATCGGCCTCGAGAAGACCGGCACCACAAGCATTCAGTTCTTGCTTCGTGAGAATCGTCAGCAGTTACTCAAGTCTTCTGTTTCGATTTCAAAGAGTTCGCAGTCTGGAAACAACTTTCACCTTGCCATCGCCAGCTATTCAAAATTTCGCGAGGATGGCCTAACTCGCCAACTTGGTTTGACCACAGCGGCCAAGTTGCAAAAATTTCGTGAGGCAACTATTCGGTCGCTGGCCGAAGAGATTCGAACCGAGGCTCCCGAAAGACTGATTCTCAGCAGTGAGCACTTTCAGTCGAGGTTGCTTGGTGTCGAAGACATCGGCAGCCTCAAGAGCTTGCTCGAACAAGCCGGCTGCCAAAACTTCAAAGTCGTGGTCTACCTGCGCGATCCGCTAAAGATCGTCATGAGCCATCACGGCATGGCAATCAAAAAAGGCATTCACGTGACCAGCGACTTCTATCGCCCGCAGCATCCGAGAATTTCTCACATTATCGATCACAAGAAGACTCTAGATAACTGGGCCGTGGTTTTCGGTAGAGAAAATATTTACGCTCGGCTCTACCCAGAGGGTCAGAGAGGCGACGTGCTAATTGCCAACTTTCTCAAGGCTGTCGAAATCGAGACGCACCAACTAGATCTGAGCAAGCAAGAGCTGCGCAATGTCAATCTCACCGACCTGGCCCTCGAAGTATTGAACGCCATAAACGCCAAGTCAGACCGGGTGAGAGTCTTGGCAGAAGACCGCTGGCTCTTCAATCGCCTCGAGCGAGAACTGCCGGGCAGAGGCTTGAACCCAGCCGCCGAAGTGGTCGAACTCTTCGAGCAACACTTCCGAGAGAGTCACATAGACATTGCTCGCCAATGGTTCGATTCTGCTGAGCCGTTGTTTTTGGATCAGTTCAAGCCGCCCGTCGTTCACACGAGCGAAGAGCGCGAGCGCGTGACCTTGCTGGTCGAGAAGCTGATTCACCGCGCCATGCTGCGCCGAAGAATCTTGGGCTTGCCACGCAAACTCGCAAGAGTGCTCGGTGGTCTTGCTAGAAGAAGCGCTTGAGCAGTCTTTCGACGTTAGCGTCGAGTTCGGCCTGACCATCGAGCACAAGCTCGGCAGCGGTTGGCGCTTCATAGTCTTGGCCAACTCCGGTGAGGTTCGGCAGTTCACCGGCGGCGGCCTTCTTGTATAGACCCTTCGGGTCGCGCTGGGCACAGATCTCGGCGGGGGTCTCGATGAAGACCTCTGCGAAGTCGCCTTCGGCAAATAGTTCGCGGGCGTGATCG
>CAIKYE010000259.1 GCA_903831585.1 uncultured Micrococcales bacterium
ATGCGCTCGACCGTGCCGTGGCCCTCGGCCAGAACAAAGATGTGTTGCCCGGTTTTGGCCATGTCTTGAAGCCATTCGATTGGTGTCACATCGAGACCGGCAAAGTTTGGAATCTCTAGCATGCCGAGATTCACGAGAGTGTCGTCGTCTGCGCCGAATTGGCTTATGGTTGCGAATTGTTTCTCGGCGATCGCGCTGGTGAATTTTGCCATGTCTAAGAAACCGCCGGCGCTTAGGTCGATTGGTGCCTTCGCGCCTTCTATGGCGGCATCCCAGGCGGCGTGCAAAAACTCTTCGTTGGTCTCAATCAAATTCGTGGCGCGAGCTGCGCACTTCTCAGGCGAGAGCATCGTGATCTGCGAGCCCTTTGGCAGGTAGTCGGTGAAAGGCACAAGCTTGTCGACGAGTACGGGTGCCAGTGACTCCATTCCGTCGACTGGAATTCCCTCGGCGATCTTTTGCATCATCGCGCCGATGTTTGGAAACTCGTGCATCATCTGCCGCGCCTTATTGGCAACGCTCGGCGTGATGATTATTTCGCGTGCGGCATAAACCTCAACGCTTACGGTTTTCGCGCTCTGATCTTCGTGCACGATGCTGCGCTGATCTGTCACCGAGAATTCTCTTATGTCTTCGAGTTCATCGCCGAAGAACTCGATGCGCACGGCGTGTTCTGCTGTGGTGGCGAAGATGTCGACGATGCCACCGCGCACGGCAAACTGCCCGCGCTTGGTAACCATGTCCACTCGCTCGTAGGCGAGCTCGACGAGCTTGAGACTGAGCTCGGGCAAGAAGTAGTCTTTGCCAACCTCGAGCGTCAGCGGCGGGTGGTTGGCTAGCCCGGCAACGACGGGCTGCAATACCGCGCGGATGCTCGCGATCACATAGACGTCACTAGTGGGCGCATCGGTGGCTAAATCATGCAGACGGTGCAACACCTTGAGGCGCTTGCCGACGGTTTCGGCGTTCGGGCTGAGTCGCTCGTGGGGCAGGGTCTCCCACGACTGAAACTCGAGAATCTCGGCGTTTGGGTCAAGGGTTCGCAGGGCTGCCGCGGTTTCTTCGGCTTCGCGGCCGGTAGCGACAACGACCAGTTGTAGCGGGGTTAGTTTCTTCGCGGTGCGAAAATCGCTGATTGCCTTGATGACGCTGGCCTGCGCTCCAATCGGGGCTATGACATCGGTGCGTCGATTTGTGATTTTCGCCTGCAGGGCGGCGAATGGGTAACCCTCGATCGTGAGGTCTTGAAGTCTTTTGAGCGCGACAAGGCGTGCGAGGGCCTCAGAGTTTGTCGTGCTCATGGGGGCTAGTCTACGCAGAGTTATCCACAGATTGAACCCCTCTTCGTTTTCAGTCGCGCTTGAAAACTAGGTTCGGGCTATGTGTTGGACGATTGAACTTGCCGACTCAGCAAGTCTTGACTCACTTCGCCGCGATCTCTCTGATGTGCAATTGCGATTTGTAACAGGCGTCGGCCTCGAACGACTCAAAATCCGCGGACTAGATCTTCTCGGCACGAACCATGCGAAAGCACTTTCTGGCGGGCTCTATGAACTGCGAGTTCGGCGCGATCCGGAACTCTTGGTTCGAATCTTTTTCACACTCATTCACCCAAGCAGACTGGTGATTGTCGGGGGTTACAACAAGAAAAGGGACCCTAGCGAATTGAGACAAAGACGCGAGATAAAAGCTGCCAGAAAAGTGATTGACCAATTACAAGGACGGAGTTAGAATAAGTGAAACAACACTTAGAGGTGCAGCCGATGATCAAGAAAACCGTTTCGCTACAAGAGTGGTGGGACCACATATCAAAGGACTATACGCCTGAGCAAAAGGCGGAGGCATACAAGGGCGGCCTAGAGGGTAGCGCCGAAGCAGCGGCATTCAACCTCGGATGGCAACTGCGTGAAATGCGAATTGAAGCGGGATTGACGCAGACGGAGCTAGCTGAGAAGGTTGGCATTCAGCAGCGCGAGATCACTCGAATTGAAAACGGAAACGGCAACCCTACGCTGCGCACAATGACACGTTTACTCCTAGCATTCGGCAAGACGGTCACAATTGGTGACCACAAGCCACTTTTTATCGAGCGTTAACGATATTCATCGCCTCGAGCACACCTTTGGTGACAATCTCTTCGACGGCATCGGCAGATAGCGCGAGCAACAAGGGCAGCTCTTTGCGCTCATCACCCGAGAAATTCTTAAGTACGAAATCGGCGGCATCCATGCGGCCTGGCGGGCGGCCGATGCCCACTCGCACTCGCGCGAAATCGTTTGAGTCGGCGGCAGCAATGATGTCGCGAAGGCCGTTGTGACCAGCGTGACCGCCGGCCTGCTTCACCCGAACGGCACCGGCGTCAATGTCTAGCTCGTCGTGAATCACGATTACGTTCTGAATGGCTACGTCATAGAACTTCATCAGGCCGGCAACCGGGCCACCAGAGTTGTTCATGAATGTGCCGGGCTTGGCAAGAATGACCTTTGGGCCGCCAAACCCTAGGCGACCTTCGGCAACAGACGCGTTGGCCTTATGGGTTTTGAAACTCGCAGAAATGCGATCGGCCAAGATGTCGAGAACCATCTGGCCTACGTTGTGACGATTGGCAGCGTAATCGGGCCCGGGGTTACCGAGCCCGACTACGAGCCATGTCGAATTCGACATGTTAGAAACTAACTATGCCTTTGGAGCAGCTGCAGGAGCAGCGGCGGCGGCAGGAGCAGCAAGCTCAGCTGAGTGCTCAGCAGCGTTAACCAAAACAGATGCAACAAGCTCTTCTGGTGCAAGGTCAAGCTTTGCGCCAGCAGGAAGCTTCACGTCGGCGGCGGTCACGTGGAATCCGGCACCTTCCTTATTGAAGACAACCTCAACGAAGTCAGGAATCGAAGTTGCGGCAACTTCAAGCTTCACGGTCTTGTGCAGAAGGTCGATGGTGTGTCCACCCATTGCTTCACCAACGATGTGAACAGGAACCTCAACGTGCACGCGCTCACCCAAAACAAGGGTGACCATGTCGATGTGCTCGATGACCTGAGTTACGGCGTCCTTAGTTGCGCTCTTGACCAACACGGTCTGTGCGCGACCTTCGATGTCAAGCTCGATAACTGCGTTCTTGTGACGAAGCACAAGTGCAATCTCGTGAGAGTTGACGGTTACGTGAACCGGGTCGGTGCTGTGACCATAGATCACAGCTGGTGTGTGGCCGGCCGCGCGAAACTTGCGCGCTGCGCCCTTGCCGAATGTATGGCGAACAGCAGCCGCCATCTTGATTGCTTCTGACATTTATTCTTCTTTCACAAATGCGCGACAAACGCATCTTGTTTAGTTTGTAGTTTGGTCAACTCAAGCTGTTACGCGAGGACTCGTGCCAGAATCTGGAATTTGCCCCGTCGATTACGGTCTTGGCTTTCGCCTCGACCCTCGCCGTTGTCTAGGTGAGAGTTTAGCCTAGGCGTGGCCCGGGAACAACTTGTTTACCGAGTCATCGCCGAAGACCGCACTGATAGCAGCGGCAATTAGCGGAGCGATGCTCAAAACGGTCAGCTGCTCGAACTTCTTCTCAGGAGTGATTGGCAGGGTGTTGGTCACGATGACCTCATCGACGGCACCGCTAGATAAGCGCTCGACCGCTGGCGGCGAGAAGACAGCGTGGGTGGCGGCAACTATAACTCGGGCTGCACCCTTGTTCTTCAGTGCCTGAGCCGCGGCCACGATAGTGCCGCCGGTGTCAATCATGTCGTCGACCAGCACGCAGGTGCGGCCCTCAACATCACCGACGAGCTCGTGAGCTTCAACCTGGTTTGGGCGATCTGGATCGCGACGCTTGTGAATGATTGCAAGCGGCGAAGCCAAGCGCTCGGCCCAGATGTCTGCGACGCGAACGCGACCAGAGTCTGGTGAAACAACAGTCAAAAGCTCGCCAGCATACTTTTCGGCGACGTAGTCAGACAAAAGCGGAAGTCCCCAGAGGTGGTCAACCGGTCCGTCGAAGAACCCTTGAATCTGTGGTGTGTGAAGGTCGACCGACATCAAACGATCTGCACCGGCAACTTTAAAGAGATCTGTCATTAGTCGGGCAGAGATTGGCTCGCGACCCTTGTGCTTCTTGTCTTGACGCGCGTATGGAAAGAACGGTGCAACAACGGTGATGCGCTTTGCGCTCGCGCGCTTCAATGCGTCGACCATTAGCAGCTGCTCCATTACCCAGTTATTGATGCCGGCGGCGTGCGACTGAATTACGAATGCGTCAACACCGCGAACGCTCTCTTCGTAGCGCACAAAAGTTTCACCATTGGCAAAGTCATATGCTGTGGTTGGAACAAGAGTTGTGTTGAGTAGCTCGGCTACTTCTTCGGCGAGCGCCATGTGCGCACGTCCACTTACGATTACCAGTCGTTTTGAATTGCTGGCCAAGATATCCAAGTGGATTACCGCTCTTTCTTATTTTGCCTTGTGGGCGGTCTGGGCTGCTTCGGCTGCTTTGCTTCCCGGGCGCTTTTGCAACACCCAGTCGGCCAAGTTCTTTTGTGGTGAAACGTTCAAAGCAATTGCTCCGGGTTCGACATCTCTGCGAACTACGGTGCCAGCTGCTGTGTAGGCTCCGTCTCCAATCGTAATTGGTGCGACGAAGACGTTTGACGCACCGGTTCTCACGTGCGACCCGACCGTACTGCGGTGCTTTTCGACACCGTCGTAGTTGGCAAAAATCGTGCCGGCACCGATGTTGCTGCCGACACCAATCTCGGCGTCCCCAACATAAGAAAGGTGCGGCACCTTGCTGCCGGCGCCAATCTTGGCGTTCTTGGTCTCAACAAAGGTGCCAATCTTGCCGTCTGCTCCGAGGTCTGTGCCTGCGCGCAGGTAGGCGAATGGCCCAACGCTCGCGCCGTCTCCGATGCGTGACCCGTTTACGTGGGCCTTCACCACGGTTGCGCCTGCGCCAACCTGGGTGTCTGTCATCACAACTTCTGGGCCAATCGTCGAGCCCTCGTCGACCGTGGTGAATCCACGAAGGTAGGTGCCTGGCAAAAGAGTCACGTCTTCGCCGAGTTGCACGGTGACGTCGATCCAAGTTGAGGCCGGGTCAAGAATGGTTACTCCGGCGAGCTGCCAGGCCTCGCAGATGCGCAGGTTGAGTTCGAGCGCAACCTCGGCCAGCTGACGACGATCGTTGATGCCGGCGACGAGCCAGTTGTCTGTTACTGCTAGAGCAAGAACTTTTTGCTTGCCCTTGACCATTACCTCGGCGACATCGGTTAAGTACTTCTCGCCCTGCGCGTTGTGAGTGCCGATTTTTGCTAGGGCCGCGCGAAGGTGCTGCGCATCAAAAACATAAACACCGGCGTTGACCTCGTTGACCTCGCGCTGAGCATCGGTTGCATCGCGCTCTTCGATGATCTC
>CAIKYE010000260.1 GCA_903831585.1 uncultured Micrococcales bacterium
ATTTAGCAACTGGTTGCGCAGACGGATGTTTGCGAATGTTCCGCGAATCATGATCTCGTGGTTGCCTCTGCGCGAACCATAGGAATTAAAGTCGACGCGGGATATGCCACGCTCGCTCAGATATTTTCCAGCTGGGCTATCGGCCTTGATCGAGCCGGCTGGGCTGATGTGGTCGGTTGTGACACTGTCGCCGAGCTTGGCGAGCACACGAGCCGAGTGAATATCGGTGACAGGCGACGGCTCCTTTTTCATGCCGTCGAAATAGGGAGCCTTTCGAACGTAGGTGGATTTTTCATCCCAGTCGAATGTTGCACCCTTAGGAGTTGGTAGTGATTTCCAACGCGCGTCACCGTCGAATACGCCCGCGTACTGCGAGGTGAACATTTCACTGTTTATTGAGCTATCGATTGTTGACTGAACTTCTTCGGGCGTCGGCCAAATGTCTCTAAGAAAAACATCTGTTCCAGTCGAATCCTGACCAAGTGGCTCGGTTTCGAAATCGAAGTCCATGGTGCCCGCAAGCGCGTATGCAATCACCAGCGGCGGTGAAGCCAAATAGTTCATTTTTACGTCCGGGTTGATGCGTCCCTCGAAGTTTCTGTTTCCTGATAGCACCGCCGTAACAGCAAGATCGTTCGCGTTGATTGCAGCTGAAATCTGATCTTCTAACGGTCCCGAGTTACCGATGCAGGTGGTGCATCCGTAACCGACCAGATTAAAACCGAGAGCATCGAGCGACTTAGTTAGCCCAGCTTTTGCGTAATACTCGGTGACGACCTTCGAACCTGGCGCTAGAGAGGTTTTAACCCAAGGCTTAGATCTCAGCCCCTTCTCGACGGCTTTTTTAGCCAGCAAACCGGCAGCCAGCATCACCGACGGGTTGGAAGTGTTTGTGCAAGAGGTGATTGAAGCGATAGTCACGTGCCCGTGATCAATCGTGAAGTTCTCACCCTTGACCTCAGCCGCATTTGATTTCTGAGGAGAGTAAGCAGCAAGTGCCTTTTCGAACTGAGCTTTTGACTCGCTAAGCACCACACGGTCTTGAGGGCGTTTTGGCCCAGCAATAGAAGGAACTACGGTCGAGAGATCGAGTTCGAGGTATTCACTAAAGATGGGCTCGACAGTCGGGTCATGCCACAGACCCTGAGTCTTGGCGTAGGCCTCGACCAGCTCAATCTGTTCTTCGGGCCGTCCGGTGATTCTTAGGTAATCCAGTGTGACGTCGTCAATCGGAAAAATTGCCACTGTAGAACCAAACTCCGGACTCATGTTTCCGATGGTTGCACGGTTCGCAAGTGGAACTGAGGTAACACCTTCACCATAAAACTCGACAAACTTTCCAACAACTCCATGCTTGCGCAGCATTTCGGTAATGGTCAGAACAACATCTGTTGCGGTAGCCCCAACGGGGATTGATCCACTGAGTTTGAAACCGACAACCTTAGGAATCAACATTGAGACGGGTTGTCCGAGCATGGCCGCCTCGGCTTCGATGCCGCCGACACCCCAACCCAGAACTCCAAGACCGTTGACCATGGTCGTATGTGAGTCGGTGCCGACACAACTATCTGGATAAGCTTGCAACTCCCCCGAGACCTCGCGGGTCATTACCGTGCGAGCAAGAAATTCAATGTTGACCTGATGCACAATTCCGGTGCCAGGCGGAACGACTTTGAAGTCATCAAAAGCTGTTTGACCCCATCTCAAAAACTGGTAGCGCTCGCCGTTGCGGGCATATTCAAATTCAACGTTCTTCTCGAATGCGTCGGCAGAGCCGGCGACGTCAATAACAACTGAGTGATCGATGACCATTTCTGCAGGCGCGAGTGGGTTGATCTTCTTTGGATCTCCACCAAGTTCAGCAACGGCCTCGCGCATTGTGGCTAGATCAACCACACAGGGAACACCGGTGAAGTCCTGCATGATGACTCGCGCAGGAGTGAACTGAATTTCAGTGTCTGGTTCGGCGCTTGGATTCCAGCTTGCTAGGGCACGGATGTGCTCTGATGTTATGTTCGCGCCGTCTTCGGTTCTCAAGAGGTTCTCGAGCAAAATCTTGAGGCTGTATGGCAAGCGGGCGGCGTCTACGGAGTCAAGACGAAAAATCTTGTAGGTCTTATCTCGGACCTTGAGCACAGCAGCAGATCCAAAACTGTTTACCTTTGACATCTAATCCTCAATCAATAGCCCAATTGCCTAGATAAAAATACCATTAGGAGCGACTTTGAATGACCCCTCGAAGCATGAGCCAAGTCACCCAGAGGCCAGCCGCGTAGAGCGGCAGGCCCATAACTAGTCGAGCGGTAGCCAGGGCACCGAGATTATCCGCCAGATATAGAGGCCACTGCACAAGCAACCTGGCCGAGAAGATTGCCACCCATAGCAAAGTCGCAGCCGTGAAAACTCTCATTTGATACTTGTCTTTTCGCCAAGCGGTCTTATCTGAGAGCAAAAAGCCGGCTACGACACCGATCAGAGGCCATCTGACGATGACTGAAATCGCAAGAGGTACCAAGTAAATCAAGTTGGTAGCGAACCCTGTCAAAAAGTAATCGCGCCCACTTCCACCGTCTCTAAAGGCCAAAAAGGACGCGATGCCGATTCCTATCAAGCCACCAATGGCTTGAGAGAGGGGTTTGCGCCTAAAGATTCTTAAGAGGATGAAACCAACCGAGACCGCTGCGGAGATTCCGATCGCTAGGTACACCATTTGACTGATTGCGAAAATCACGACGAAAAGCAAACCTGGAACTATTGACTCGACTATGCCCTGAACGCCGCCCATTGATACCAACAGCGACTTTCGATCGAACTCATGTTTGCCATCGACTTTTCTGATGCCGAGTGCTTTGGCAGCCGCATTAGAGTCGTCGGGAGTTTCTGCTTTCAAGACTGAGCCTTCATTCCAGGCGGTAATACTGAACCGACCGGAACCGTGAGGGGCAAAGCTTCACCAGGAGGCATAGGCGTATCTCCCCTGTGCACGACGACAGTTCTAAACAAATCGCTAATCTCTGCAGATGCCTTCGGATCGGTTAGCGCAGCTCCACTTATGGTTCCCCTCAGACACCATCTTGGGCCGTCAAAACCGATAAATCTAGCCATGCGATGTCCGGCAGCCCTGCCGGTGTCGTCTACCAATGGCAATTTGGCTACCAGCTCTGCCCCGAGAGCGCCGTAGCCCTCTTCGACGTCGCCACCCTGTGACTTAATGTTCTGCGCAACTGCGGTGCGGATGTCTTGCCAGAGACCCTCATTCCTGGGTGCGGCAAAAGCCATGAGTTGAAGTTTTGAGTTGGCGAACTCCAGTGTGACAGCGATAACTCGGTTCGTGCCATCTTCGACTTCTACGCTCATGCCCAAATCTGTGATCGGCTCTATTCGCAAAGAGCCAAAATCGACGTAAGGCCTAACCTCTGCCACTAGAGCGCTGTCAAAGGGGCCATATTGTGCCGTGAGGTCCGAATTCATTTGACTCCCGAAGAACCGAAGCCGTTTTCGCCACGCTCAGAGCCCGGCAGAGTTTCTACTTCAATGAACTTCGCCTGCTCAACCTTTTGGAACAGAATTTGGGCAATCCGATCCCCTGCAGAAATCTTGAATGCCTCCGAGGTGTCTGTGTTCAGAAGCGTCACCCGAATCTCACCGCGGTAGCCAGCATCAACAGTTCCGGGGCTGTTTAGCACCATGACACCATGGTTAGCGGCGAGACCACTGCGTGAATGAACCAAACCAACGTAGCCGTCGGGAATTGCAACGCTCATACCGGTGGAAATTGTGCAACGCTGCTGCGGCTCGATTGTTGCATCGTGCGAGCTTCTGAGGTCACAGCCTGCATCGCCTGGTTTGGCGTAGACCGGCACTCCTAATGAGCTCATGATTAAAATTGGAAGCTGGTTCATAAGACTTTGAGCGTAGTCTAAGTTCATGGGCAAAGATCAGAGCGAAAAGCCGATTTTTCAAGAATGGCAGCTTCCGAGCAGTGTTTCATTCATTCCCCACACACTAGTTTTTCCAAGCATTTGGCTTGTTCTAGCTCCGATTAACGCCGAGCTGGGACTCTTTCTGGGCGTCTCGTTGACGATTCTGTCCATCGCGATTCGCTTGGCAACCTCAAAGCGAATCAGGGTGACCGCAACGGTTCTCGAGGTGGGTGCAGCTTCAATTCCTAGAATCCATTTGGGCAGCGCAGAGGTTGTTATCGAGTCAGAACAATTCAGCGAAAAGGGTCCAAAACTGAAGGCTAGGGCCTTTTTGGCGCTCAAGGGGCTTCGTGGTCTGGTGAAGGTGATCAACACGGACTCCGAGGATCCGACGCCCTATTTGCTTATTTCGACACGAAGGCCTGAAGAGTTAAAGCAAGCTCTATCGAGCTAGACGCACTCTAGGCAAACGGCGCCGTACTTGCCCTTTTTCTTAGAAAGCATCGATTTGTGCTTCACAATAAAGCATTCCGAACAGGTGAACTCGTCGGTCTGCGGCGGAACCACCATGACATTTAGCGCCTCATCAATGAGATTTTCACGATCGTGGTCTTCATCAATGCTGACTTCCTCGGCATCAAGCGACCCGGCAGATGTTGGAGCTGAACGCTCTTTTAGCGCATCAAGCGACTCGGCGTCATCGTCGGTCTTCTTCGGTGCGTCATAATCTGCGGCCATCACAAACCCTTCATGTAGTAAGCGTGCACAGTTTGCACCGAAAAGGGTCAAAATGCAAACATTTCATAACCTGGCGTTTCGCCATACAGCGCGCCACTCGCTAGGTGAAATGACCTAGAAAATCGAAGGCTAGTGGCAAACTCTTTGCAGAAGGAGCGCTTGAATGACTGAACTAAGACTGATTGGGCACGATGGCGACTACGTGCTCCTGGAATCGCTTTCCGGTGAAAAGCATCGTTTGCTAATTGATGACTCTCTGCGAGCGGCTATAAGAAGATCAGGCCCAACATCATCGACGCCAATCCAGATGAGCCCACGTGAGATTCAGAGCGAGATTCGCTCTGGAAAATCTGTCGAAGAACTTATCTCTCGTTCCGGTGATCCGCGTCAGTACGTTGAGAAGTTTGCGGGCCCGGTGCTTGATGAACTCTCACATGTCATATCCAGCGCTTTAAGTGTTCGCATTTCTATAGCCGGAGATCGGCACACCGACATCAGCCACATAGAGTTTGGCGACATTATTTCAGGCAGACTCGAGGCAAGCGGGGTCGAAGACTTTGAATGGTCTGCTCGAAGAGACGAGCAGCAGGTTTGGCTGGTATCGGCAAACTATTTGATCAATGGAGAATCTAAAAAGGCCACTTGGTCTTATGACGCAAAGCGAATGTTGCTAGCGCCAGAGAACGAAAGTGCAATCAGACTCTCAACCCAAAACTCTTTGGCAGAGCAAAACTATGCCAAGCTTGCCGTTGCAGCAGAGCCAAAGCCTGAGGAGCACCAGCCAGGCATCACCCAATCATTGGCAGACACGCAACTGGTCGAAACCGTGATTCCGATTGGCCGAGCAAGCGAACTAATTGAAGAGGCCCAAGAGGAACAGGCCGAACCACCAACCGATTTGCTTGAAGCTCTTAAGAAGAAGCGTGCGGAAAGAAGTGCGCGAGACGCGGAATTGGTTGAGCCAGAAACAAATACACAAACACTCGAAATAGTTAGTGATTTGCCGGCGAACTACGAAATCGGTGAAGAGCCGCAGGTCGAGCCAGAGGAAATCGAGCCGAACCCTTCACCGGTTAGGCGCTCAGGAAGACCGAGCATTCCGAGCTTTGACGAGATTGTTCAAGGAACCAAAAGCGAAGAGGAATAGTCACCAAAGCGAATAATCGGGACTTTAGTTTCGACCTCGTCTATAGACCCGTGGTGCCCAACCATCAGCAAACTACTTGGCTTAGCAAAATCTCTGTGAAAGAGGGCAAAGGACCCTCGGGCAATCACTACGAGATCTGGCATTAGGTCATCTTCTTCAAGCAAATTCGTTGACCAGTAACCAAATTCGACTAATTCTCGAGGTTCTGCGACAAATGCCCTGTCAGATAAAAACTCAGTCAGTTGAACTTTGATCTCTTGCAACTGATCGGATTCAGACAGATAGAGGAAGGGAGACCTGGGGTCACCGCTGACATTGCTGAGGCTATTCTTTGCCGCTGGGCAGTCATCGAGAAAAATGTGGTCACTGGCACTAACATCGACAATTCCATGATCGGCTGTAACAAGCAATCCGACTCCTGGCTTAAGTTTGGCAACGGTTAGTTGAATTGCGCGATCGAATTGCGCGAGCAAGTCCTTCCAATTTGAGCTGCCAACCCCAGATCGATGTGCCTCGCGATCGAGTTCCGGAGCATAAACGTATACAAGTGAGCCGGGTTCTTCAGTAGCAAGAGACCTAGCTATCTCGAGTCGATCCTCAATCTCTTGAGCGTAATGATGAACAGCGCCATGCATTGTGGCCCTGGTAAAACCAGATTCCTCGTAATCTTCGAGAGTGACCGCGTGCACTCTCACAGTGGAACGAGCGCTTATCGGCTCGATCTTCAAGTAGTCGAGAATAGAGAACCTGTCTAATCCAGAGAGCAGGTTGATCTGCTGATTCGAAGATCGATTGAAAATTGAATATCCAAATAGCCCATGCCCAGAAACATCGGTGCCCGAAGCAAAACTCGCAAGACTAGAAACGGTTGTACTGGGAAACCCGCAGTGAGCGAAATCCGCCTCGCCTAAATTCTTTTGAAGAAAGCCGGATGACGGACGCAAGTTTTCGTAACCCAATCCGTCGACCATCAGCACGATTGCGCTCGTAACTTCGGTCAATTGCAGTGCGTTGTCTTGACCCAAAATTGACGCCTCGGCACTCTGAAACACATCTTGAAGGTTCCAGACCGTGTGCCTTTTCGCAGGTAGCATCGATGTCATTAGACCAAAGTCTGCCACAGGCAAGACCGAGCAAAGAAGATATGACTAGTAAAGAGAACGCAGACGAGAAGATTCTCGACATCGACCTGACTCAGGAGATGCAGGATTCTTTTCTCGAATACAGCTATTCGGTTATTTATGCTCGAGCCCTACCCGATGCCCGTGACGGCCTAAAGCCCGTCCACAGGCGCATCATTTATCAGATGGGCGAGATGGGTCTTCGTCCGGATCGCGGTCACGTCAAGTCGGCGCGTGTAACCGGCGAAGTAATGGGAAAGCTGCATCCACATGGTGACGGAGCGATATACGACGCTCTGGTTCGCATGGCCCAGGCGTTCACCCTGAGAGTGCCACTGATCGACGGTCACGGCAACTTCGGAAGCCTCGACGATGGCCCTGCGGCCGCTAGGTACACAGAGGTAAGGCTTTCTAACGCTTCTCTGCTAATGAATGAAGGGCTCGACGAAGACGTTGTTGACTTCAAACCAAACTACGATGCACAGCTCACCGAACCCGAAGTTCTTCCCGCTGCATTTCCTAACTTGTTAGTGAACGGTTCTTCTGGAATCGCAGTTGGTATGGCCACGAACATGCCGCCGCACAATCTTCGCGAGGTTGTAGCAGCAGCGATCCACCTGCTTGAGCATCCGGAATCAACGACTAAACAGCTGATGAAATTCGTTCCCGGCCCCGATCTTCCAAACGGAGGCATCATCATGGGTCTCGACGGCGTGAAAGAGGCCTATGAATCAGGCAAGGGCTCGTTTAAGACCCGGGCCAGGGTTTCGGTAGAAAGCGTATCTGCTAGAAAACTTGGATTAGTAGTAACCGAACTCCCCTACCTGATTGGCCCCGAAAAGGTCATTGAAAAAATCAAGGATGGGGTGAACGCCAAGAAGCTTTTAGGTATTTCTGACGTTATTGATCTAACCGACAGAACAAATGGGCTCAAGCTCGTGATCGAGCTAAAAACAGGTTTCGACCCACAGGTAGTTCTAGACCTGCTCTATAGATTCACACCGATGGAAGACTCGTTCGGAATCAACAATGTTGCACTGGTTGACGGCAGACCGGCGACCCTCGGCCTTAAAGACATGCTCAACGTCTATCTCACCCATCGACTATCGGTGATTCGAAGAAGATCGGTTAATCGCTTAGGCAAGCGCGAAGCCCGGATGCACCTAATTGAGGGTTTGCTAATTGCAGTACTAAACATCGATGAGGTCATCCAAGTTATTCGCACCAGCGATGAGGTTGATGAAGCGCGCTCAAAGCTTCGCAAGGTGTTTGAACTTTCGGAACTTCAGGCGGAATACATACTCGAACTTCGTTTGCGCCGACTAACCAAGTTCTCACAGATTGAACTCGAGTCAGAAAAGTCACAGCTCGAAGCCGAAATCAAAGAGCTGAAACGAATTCTCGGTTCGAAAGAAGCCCTCAATAAGGTCGTCATCACAGAGCTCGAAGAAGTTGCTCAGAAATACGGCGATGCGCGCAGAACAACCTTGATTGCTGACTTCGAAGAAGTAAAGCCGATGTCTGTATCAAAGATGGCTGGAATTGACGGGCAACTGGCCGATTCACCTAGCGTTGTAAGAGTTTCGGCGACAGGGCTAATCTCGCGCATCGACACGGCCGAGTTGTCAACGGTCGTGGGAACTAAACGTAAGCGACACGATGTGACGATGTGCAGAATTTCTACAACAACGCGCAGTGACATTGGTTTCGTTACCTCGAGTGGGCGCATAGTTCGCATTCACGTGGCAGACATCCCAGCAACCTCAGATCCAACCGATCTATCTGGCGGGGCCAAGGCAGCGGAGTTTCTAGGGTTGTCCAAGAAAGAGCGACTTCTTCATGCAATCGAGCTTGGCGAAGCCACCGAATTGGCAATAGCAACCAAGCTGGGAACGGTGAAGCGTCTCACAGCCGATTGGCCCGCGAAAAATGACTTCGAAATCATTTCTCTAAAGCCAGGTGACGAGGTTATAGGAGCTTGCAACGCAGATGATTCGATGGAATTCGTCTTGGTTAGCTCTGACTCACAACTTCTCAGATTCAAATGCGACACTGTGAGACCGCAGGGTCGCGGCGCTTCTGGCGTTGCCGGAATAAATCTTGCTGCCGGCAGCTACGCGGTGTTTTTCGGTTCTGTTATGCCAGACGACGTTGTTTTGACTGCCGCCAACAACTCTGCCGCGCTGCCATCCACAGATCCGGGTAGTGCAAAACTTAGCGCGCTAGAAGAGTTTCCGGCAAAGGGTAGGGCGACCGGCGGAGTGCGATCTCACAAATTTATTCGAAACGAAGATCAGATCTATTTCGCTTGGGCGGGAAACAGGAATTACCTGGCGTCGACGAGCGACGGAAAACCCATTGATCTCGAACTTGAAAACAGCAAACGTGATTCGAGTGGAACCAAACTCAGCAGCACGATAGGTGCAATCGGTTCGGTTTAGGCGTCAATGCGGTCGCGCTCGAAGCCGTCGGCAGAGTCGACGATGAAGTCTCTTCTCGGAGCAACCTCATTACCCATAAGCAATTCGAAGGTCTTCTCTGCAAACTCAGCGTCAATGATGTTCACTCGTCTAAGCGTGCGCCGCGATCTATCCATGGTGGTCTCGGCTAGCTGATCTGCGTCCATTTCGCCAAGACCCTTGTAGCGCTGAATTGGCTCCTTATAGCGCTTTCCGGCCTTCTCGAGCTTCAGCAACAGTGATTCGAGCTCAGCCTGCGAATAGGTGTAGATAACCTCGTTTGCCTTACTACCGTGATTGACGACCTCAACGCGGTGCAACGGCGGCACGGCCGCATAAACCCGCCCAGAATCTAACAGCGGCCGCATGTAGCGATAAATCAGGGTCAACAGCAGAGTTCTAATGTGAGCGCCATCGACATCGGCGTCACTCATAAGGATGACCTTGCCATAGCGCGCTAAATCGATGTCAAATGAGCGGCCCGAACCAGCCCCGATGACCTGAAGAATTGACGCACACTCGGTGTTCGAGAGCATGTCAGAGACCGAAGCCTTCTGCACGTTGAGGATCTTGCCGCGAATCGGCAGCAGAGCTTGGTACTCGCTATTTCTCGCTAACTTCGCTGTTCCGAGAGCCGAGTCACCCTCGACAATAAACAGTTCGCTGATCAACGTTTCGTTGGTTCGGCAATCGACTAGCTTGCTAGGCAGAGAAGAGCTCTCGAGTGCGTTCTTGCGTCGCTGAGTCTCTTTGTGGGCGCGTGCTGAGACACGTGACTTCATTTCGGCAACGATTTTCTCGAGCAACAAAGCCGACTGCGCCTTATCGTCGCGCTTACTGCTAGCAAATCTGTCGTTCAAGGTCTTCGCAACCACATTGGCAACGATGTTCTTTACCGCCGGAGTTCCCAAAACCTCTTTGGTCTGGCCCTCGAACTGGGGTTCGGCTAGTCGAACCGTAACGACGGCGGTTAAGCCACTCATGACATCTTCCTTCTCAACTTTGTCGTTGCCAAGCTTGAGCTTGCGCGAATTCGAATCAATCTGGGCCTTGAGCGTTTTCAAGAGTGCCTGCTCGAAACCCGCTATGTGAGTGCCACCTTTAGGTGTCGAAATGATGTTTACAAATGACTTAACCTCGGTGTCGTAACCGGTTCCCCAGCGAACTGCGATGTCCACCTCGCACTTGCGAGAAACTTCACGACTGACCATGTTGCCGTCTTCTGCGAGCACAGGAATAGTCTCAGTGAATTCACCAGCACCTGCCAATCGCCAAGTAGAGGTCAGTTGCTGATCTTTTGCTAGGTAGTTTGCGAATTCAATGATTCCGCCGTCAAACTTGAACTCTTGCTTTTCAGACTTACCAGATCTTTGATCGTCGACTTTGATGCCTAAGCCTGGAACCAAGAAGGCAGTCTGACGGGCCCGGTCTGATAACTCAGGCATGTTGAAGTTGGCATCCTTGATGAAAATTTGTGGATCAGACCAGTAGCGAACCCTTGTGCCGGTGGTTGATTTGCCAACCTTGCCCACTTCACGAAGGATGCTGTTTTCGTCAAAAGCGGTGAACGGATTGGTTGGTTTGATGCCTTTGCTATCGTCAAAAATTCCGGGTTCGCCGCGGCGAAAAGACATGGCCCAGGTTTTTCCATCGCGGTCAACTTCAACATCCAGACGCTCCGAAAGGGCGTTTACGACAGAAGCACCAACCCCGTGCAATCCACCAGATGCCGCGTATGAACCCGAGCCGAATTTTCCACCGGCATGCAATTTGGTAAAGACAACCTCAACCCCGGAGAGCCCTGTTTTTGGCTCGATGTCAACGGGAATGCCGCGAGCAGTGTCTCTGACCTCAACACTCTGATCCTTGTGAAGGACAATTTCGATTGATGAACCGTGGCCACCTAGCGCTTCGTCGACGCTATTGTCGATGATTTCCCAGAGGCAGTGCATGATGCCGCGCGAGTCGGTTGAACCGATGTACATTCCCGGACGTTTGCGAACGGCTTCTAAACCCTCCAACACGGATAGGTGACGGGCTGAATAATCGCTCTTAGGCACTGGGCAATGCTACCCAGAACCAAAGAAGAACCTTCGGATTTACACGAAAACGAAGATATTCGCAGTTAGCGAAATTCACTCCAATAAGAACTATTTTGTCGGTCGGGTGTGTTCTCATAGAGGTACCGAAGGGAATAGACATGCAATCAACTGAAATCGAACAAGAGCCAGAATCCATCAGCAGCCTGACAGCAGCCGATCGCTGCGACGAGTGCGGTGCCCAGGCATACATTCGAGTTGAGTTGGCAACCGGAGAGTTGCTATTTTGCGGTCACCACGGAAACGAGAAGCGCGAAGCTCTTCAGCCGATTGCAATCAGTTGGCTCGATGAGACCGAGAAGTTACTCGCTCGCTAATTCTCTAGCCAGTTGACTGGCGCTGAGGGCAAAGTCAGAAACAAAGTCTCTTTTGGTGCGAGCAATTTCTACCTGCAGATTTTCGCTCTCTAGAATTTTCGAGATGACAAAATCTGCAAGCGACTCATTTTTTGCCAAAATCGGTCCGTGCAGCAGAGTGCCAATCAAATTGCCATCGATAAACAGGCTTGGCAAATCTAGATCACTATTTTTGTAGCCAACAACTTGAATTCCTTGGCTCTCAGCCTCTTCGAACTTTGAAACACGAGCAACACGTTCAACGCTGGAGTCGAGCTGCGGAAGCAATCCGTGCAATGCCGCGAATCCTGTTGACACAGCAAGAAGCTGTGTGCCACCCTCGAGCCACTGCTGCAATGTTGGAGCGATTCTGTTGAGGTCTGAGTAGATAACTCTCCAAGCGGCCGCAGAGCCGTGACCTAGCAAAACAAACTGCGGCGCCGTTGCTGACAGTGGTTGCCCTGGCCGGTGAGTGAAGCTTTGAACATCGAGCGATGCCCAAGTCAGTCGCTGCTCAAGAACTCGCAGATTTCCCCTGTCACCATTCAAGTTGAGGTGATCGGGATAGAGCTCTAAGAGGCGAATCATCGCTCGACCTCTTCTGGGCTGGTGAAACCAAGATGTCTTCGCAGTCTTCGCATCGAGTCTGCAGAGAATATGACGGTCTTTGTTGAATTAGCCGGACTCGGCAGCGCTAGAAAAGAAGCGAAGGCCTCAAATAGATCTTCTTCGGCCAAATCGATCTGAACATCGTCATAGGCCAAGCGGAGAGCCATTTCGGCGAAATTGTATCCGCTCACCACATCGACCCTTTTGAGCTTCGATAGGTCAACCGTCCACAACCAAGACGGGTCGTGCACATCTCTGCCGATAGCAATCATCAGGCACTCGATGGGCATGTTCAGGTTGTCAAGGTTCAACTGAAAAGAGGTTGGGTTCTGAACGAGCACAAATTCAATCTGCTGCCCCTCGACCGAAACCACCTCTCCCCTTGCAAAGACCGGCGGCAACTCATCGAGCACCCGCTCGCAGAGCTCAAGATCGAACTTTTCACCCAGTATCTCTTTCGATGTGGTGATAGCGGCTACCGCATCGAGTGCGTAGTGAAGCCCTCGACTAGGAAGATCGAAGATTACCTCACGCTCTTGAACTCGAACAGAACAGCGTTTCGCAACGAGATTGAATACTTCGCCTGACAGAAGCTCGGGCCTTGATAGTTTCTCGAGGTAGGTTGGCGCAACCCCGAGAGTCGATTCGCCAAGAACCGAATCAGCAATGCCAAACCAAGAAACGTTGTTTAGGTCGCCCTGTTGAGCTAGTTGAAGCAGATTCTGATCGTCGGCGTTCAACAGCACTGTTTGTGTGGCTCGAGCGGCGACAGAATGCAGCGCGTCGCGCACGAGTGCAGGATCAATGAATCGATCAAGCTGATCCTCTAAGACGTTCAACAACGTCACGACTCTTGGCGCGACTTCTCGAGTTATCGAGTCTGCGTGACTTTCGTCCATCTCAAGAATCGCTATATCACCACGGATGCGACCGAAGAGATTGCTCTTCTCGATAATCGCCGAAAAGAATCCCTGCCGAATGTTCGCGGTTGAAGGATTAGTAAACACTTCGAGACCGTGGGCTCGCGCGATTGCCACCACCATCTTGGTGGTTGTCGACTTTCCGGCTGAACCGGAGATTACGACCACGCCCATGCGAAACGATCGTAGGGTCTTGGCAAGAAGCTTCGGTGCAATCTTGCTTAGCATCAACCCTGGTAACGCTGAGCCGCCGCCTGGTCGAAACCTTCTTATGACAAAGCGCGCTATGCGACCGAAAAGAATCGCCGGCAGGTAGAACATTATTGCCCTACGAAGTCCCTTAGCGCCTGAGCGCGAGAAGGGTGCTGCAACTTGTGCATGGTCTTGGCTTCGATCTGACGAATGCGCTCTCGGGTTACGCCGAGCTCTTCTCCGATTTGATCGAGTGTCTTTGAAATGCCGTCGACTAGGCCGTAGCGTGACTTGATAACTCGCGCCTCGCGCTCGGTTAATCCGGCTAGAAGTCTCTCGATTGCCTCGTTGCGGGCTTTTGCAACCGATGCGTCTACTGGTGAAACCGCCTCGACGTCTTCGATAAGGTCGCCAAACTCACTGTCGCCGTCTTCACCAAGCGGTGTCGAGAGTGAAATCGGCTCGCGACCGTATTTCTGAACTTCGACAACCTTCTCGGGAGTCATGTCTAGTTCTCGTGCGAGTTCCTCTGGAGTTGGCTCGCGCCCAAGATCTTGAAGCAGCTGTCGTTGAACTCGTGCCAGCTTGTTAATGACTTCAACCATGTGAACAGGGATGCGAATTGTGCGAGCCTGGTCAGCCATTGCTCGGGTAATCGCCTGACGAATCCACCAGGTGGCATAGGTCGAGAACTTATAACCCTTGGTGTAATCAAACTTTTCAACCGCACGGATAAGGCCAAGGTTTCCCTCTTGGATGAGGTCAAGAAACTGCATGCCTCGACCTGTGTAACGTTTGGCTAGCGAAACCACGAGTCGCAAGTTTGCCTCAAGAAGGTGAGCCTTCGCGCGACGTCCGTCTTTAGCAACCCACTCGAGGTCTTTGAAATCTGGAGTCTTTGACTTCGCCGGCAACGAACTCTTGTCGGTCTTGTCAATGATGTAGTGGTACTTCGTTGCCAACTTCTCCTCGGCAAAAAGACCTGCTTCGATTCGCTTTGCAAGGTCTACTTCGAGCTCGGCGTTTAGCAGCGCAACTTTACCGATTTGCTTTAGGTAGTCCTTGACCGGGTCAGCGGTTGCACCGGTAATTGAAATCGTCTGAAGAGGAATGTCATCTTCTTTTTTGTCGTCGAATACCAGAACGCCTTCAGGGTGCTCTTCTTTAGGTTCTTCATCATCGTCAACGTGAACTTCTTCTTCGACAGTTAGATCTACGACTGTCGCTGCCTCTGCAACGATTACCTCAATAGGAATGTCATCGACATCATCGTCAATTTCAATGTCGTCCTCGACGGTACCCTTGGCAATCTTTAGGCCCTTTGCCGGCTTCTTGTCTGCAATTGGCTTCTTGGCCGGTCCAGTTGACTTCGCGGCAGGCTTGGCGGTTTTAGCCGCCGGTTTGGCAACAACTTTTGCGTTCGACTTGGCTGCGGTTTTAGTTGCCTTGGCACTGGGTTTCGCGCTTTTTGCGACTACCTTGACCGACTTAGGTGCAGGTTTCGGGACTTTCTTGGCACTGGTCTTTGCGGCCGGTTTAGAAGTCTTGGCAGCTGGCTTTGAAGTTGTCTTCGAAACTGGCTTAGCAGCTGGCTTTTTGGCGGCTGGCTTGGCAACGGGCTTTGCCGCTGGTTTTTTTACGGCAGGCTTCGGAGCTGGCTTCTTGGCGGCAGGCTTAGCTGCCGACTTGACGGCAGGCTTCTTTACCGCGGGCTTTGCGGAAGGCTTAGCTACCGCCTTTGGCTTAGCTGGAGTCTTAGTTGAAGGCTTGCTTGCTGCCTTCGCGGCTGGCTTGGCCGCAGCCTTGGGCGCAGACTTTGAAGCTACTTTGGCTTCTGGCTTTGAAGACTTCTTTGCTGAAGGACTGATGATCTTGCTCTCTTTTGTGACCTTGGCTGAACTTTGGCTTTTAGACCGCGAGAAGCCGAAGGCTCCAAGAAAACCGCGCTTTTTCGAGTCGTCTTGATGCTTTGCCATCGGTGCCTCCTGCAGGCCTGGCCTGAATCAGTGAAACTGGGATGAAACGGGCATAACTTGGACCCATGTCAAGTCCTTGCGGCTCGACTGGGTCATTAGCAATTATGCCAGCATTCTCTGACAAATAACGAACATTACTGCTAGTGCCTATAACAACGGATCGGCCCAGATAATTCCGAGATTAGTTCGAAATCCCCCGAGAATAGCTGGATTAGAGCCTTGAAGGGGTGCGAGCGAGTTTCGAAAATCCCGCTACTGGGGCTTGTCTTCGTCTGATTGCTTTCGGCGAAGGCTCAAGTAGTCCTCTAGCTCAGAGGCAATCTGATCTGCGCTAGGAACCTCGGTCTTTGGCGAACGGATTCGAGGTCCTCTCGAATTACTGTCATCGGATG
>CAIKYE010000261.1 GCA_903831585.1 uncultured Micrococcales bacterium
GTGTCTCCGGCACCAACGGTGTCGACCACGTTGATCTTGCGCGACGGCACGTCTGCCCGCGTGCTGCGTCTGCGATAGATAGAAGTGCCATCGGCACCACGGGTAACCAAAACGATTCGTTCGGTGTCACCTATCCATGAGGCTACGATTTCGTCGAGATCTGCACCGGCGTCGAGGCCATAGAGCCACTCGATGTCTTCGTCTGAAGCCTTAATGATGTGCGAAATCTGATTTAGGCGTTCAACGCGCACGCGCTCTTCGGCGG
The DNA here is from genome assembly GCA_903831585.1 of uncultured Micrococcales bacterium. Lineage (GTDB taxonomy): Bacteria > Actinomycetota > Actinomycetes > Actinomycetales > Microbacteriaceae > Rhodoluna. The sequence continues at coordinate 266 of CAIKYE010000261.1, forward strand.
GGTCGAAACCGAGTGCCGGACGCATGTTGATGTCGTGCGAAATTGTCACAGAGTTTTGAGCGAAGTGCTCAGCAGCCCACTTTTCAATGACCGAACTCGATGGCTGCATTGCCATGGTCAGACAGCCAAACTGAATGGCGGTGGCGTGCATGTTCTCGAGGTCGATATCGCTCGGAAGTTCGGCGGCTGTCCAGCCCCAGTCGGCGGTTCCGTTCACATAAAAGGCATAGGAAGGCACACCACTCGAGTCGATGCTGACCACGGCAAGGGTGGTGAGTTCTTCGGCGGTGACGCTGTGCTCTAGATGAACGCCATTGCCTTCAAGTCGCTCACGGATGATCTTGCCGAAGCGATCGTTTGAGATGCGGCCGAGAAACTGGTGCTTTGTGCCGCGACGGGCAAGAGCAAGAGCCACATTGGCATTAGCCCCGCCGACCACGGCGTTGAAGCTACCCGCCTGATAGCGGTTCTCAATGAGATCTATAAGAGCTTCGCCGATAACCAGAATCATGTCGTCAGTTTATTGCCACGGGTATAGCGTTGAACCATGAAGAACATTCCTTTGGTAAACCGCTCGATTGCGCTTCCGTTAGTTGGCCTGGTTGCCGTTTGGTCAATCATGATGTTCGCGAACTGGTTCGCCATGTTCGGTCAAAAAGGCTATGAACCAACTAGCCGGCTAATCGTCTATATCTACCTGTTTGGCTTTGCCGTGGGAGCTTTCTCTGCACTGATTGGTCACGGATGGGCCTTGAAGTCACTAGCGCTCGATGAGCACGATGGTTTGGCTCGTGCGGCGGTTCGCTTTACCGTTTTGACAGTCGTTCTCGGTCTGGCGGCAACGACAATCTTTGCCCTCACAAACTTCTTATCAGCATTCAACTCTTCGAGTCAAAGCTCTGATGTGCTGGGTCGCCTCATCTGGACCTACCTGCCGATTCTGCTGGCAACAGCGGTAGTGGTCTTCGTATTGCTGCGTGCCTTTGTTTTTCGTGGTGCGACAGTTGTAATCGAGGGTGAGCCAAAGCCCAAGATGAGCGAGCGCCAGAAGGCTCTGGCTCTCGGCTATGCCGTGCCAATCATGACCACCGCTTTCGCGATCATCCTCGGGCTCTTTATCTATGACGCAACCCGAACCAACCTAGACACCTGGGTGTGGGTTCTGATCATTGCGATGGTAGGAGTGGGTGTGATTTTTGGAACCCGATTCGCCTCGCGCGCCAAACAAGCACGCGTGGAAGCACCTAAGCCGAAGACCGCGCTCGCGGCCGGAGCGGCGAGTCTGAACTTTGTTCTCTCGATTATCTTTGGCGCCACAGTTTCGATCATGTCTTTCACGATGGGCGCAACTGCAATCAGCAACCTACAGGTTTGGCCA
>CAIKYE010000262.1 GCA_903831585.1 uncultured Micrococcales bacterium
AATCAAGCCGGTGGCGAGGGCGGCATCCCAGGAAAGGTCACCGACCGCGAGCGCGAACCAAGTCTCTGGCGACATCTCTATAACGTTCGGTGGGGTGCCTCTGGTGTGGCGGGGACCGGCGACGCACTGAACGGCCCCGAATGGCGGCACACGAACCTCAACCGTGTTGCCCTCGGCCCGAGTGCCAAGTTCTTCGAGCAGGTAGCGCACAGCGGTGGCAAGTTGCGACTGATCGCCAGACCTCACGGATGCGACGGCCTGGATGCCCTCGACAATCTTGACTTTTCTGCGCACGGGTTCATTCTCGCCTAGGTTATGCACACATTCGAAAACCCCTTGATTATGCGTAGTATTTAGTGTAGTTTTATGCGTATAAATCTCGAGGGGAGAACAGGTGGAAATCAAATTGCAAAACCTAATCTCGGTGTCTGAGATGAGCCGCTCGGCCTCAGCCACCATCGCCAAAGCCCAGGCCGGTGAGGTGCAGATCATTCTGAACCACAACAAGCCCGTTGCCGCAATTGTCGATATCTCTGTGCTCGAACGCCTTCGATTTCTTGAAGAAGAAGACGAATGGCGTGAACTCGAGGCCATGGCCGAAAAGCGCATCGCCGAGGACAACGGGGTTCGACACTCCCTCGATGACGTAGCTGCCAAATACGGCATCAAACTTCCTCCTCGCAAGTCATAAATGGCAAAGGTCGAATTCACCGACCCAGCGCTTGAAGACCTGAATGGTTTCGATAACAGTTCGAGGCAAGCCATCATGCTTGGATTGCGAAAACTAGAGACTGAACCTCAAAAACGCGGTTCGATACTCAGCGGAAACCTGCATCCTCTTCGTCGTTTGGTAGTCGGCAAAAAACGCATCCGAGTTATCTTCTCGGTAACACCTGACTTCGAGACCAGCGAGATCTTTGTCATCGCCGATAGGCGAGACGACGAGGTCTATGAGATTGCTGCGCAGCGCCTCGCTAAACTTGAAGAATGAAGATTCTGGTTCTCGGCGGTGGTGCCCGCGAACACGCGATAACCAAAGCGCTGATAAGAACCGGAACACCAGCAGCAGACATCATCGTTGCTCCAGGTAACGCGGGCATCGCCCGCGAAGTTCGAACCGAACCTTCACTTGATGCTGCCGATGTCCTCGAAGTTGTGAAGTTTGCGCTTTCAAACCAGATCGAATTGGCAATCGTTGGTCCAGAGGCTCCCCTTGTCGCAGGAGTTAGTGACGCACTTCGCAGCGAAGGCATTGCGGTGTTCGGCCCTTCGCAAAAAGCTGCGGCTCTCGAGGGCAGTAAGAGTTTTGCCAAAGAGGTTATGGCGGCTGCCGATGTACCAACCGGAATGGCACGAGAGTGTTCGACCATCGAAGAAGTTGAAGACGCCCTAAACAAGTTTGGTGCACCCTACGTTGTGAAAGCCGATGGCCTCGCGGCTGGCAAAGGCGTGATTGTCACAAGCGATCGTGAAGCTGCTATCGAGCACGCTAAGAAGTTCATCGACATGGGGATTCTCGTCGAAGAGTTTCTCGATGGCGAAGAAGTTTCGCTGTTCTTCTTGAGCGACGGAAAAACGGTTTTACCTTTGAGCCCTGCCCAAGACTTCAAGCGCGCCTTCAACAACGACGAGGGCCCA
>CAIKYE010000263.1 GCA_903831585.1 uncultured Micrococcales bacterium
CCTCGAGTTTCCACCAGCGAAACTCCAAAATGTCTCGACGTTCATCGTCAGTCCATTCGGAATCATCAAGTTCAAAACCTTCAACTTCGAGTTGAAAGAAATAATCTACGTAACTGTGCGAGTTCACGCCGTCGCCCCAGAGCCAGGTTCCGGCCTGTTGCCAAATCTCGTTGCCCAACTGGTCTTCGGTGACCCTGAGACCCGTTTCCTCGAGCAATTCGCGCACGGCGGCCTCTCTGGGCGTCTCACCGGCGTCGATGCCTCCGCCAGGAGTTATCCAGCGGGGTTCTAGACCCACCTCGGGGTCAAAGTGCGTTTTCAGCAGAAAAACCCGCTTCTGAGGGTCAACCAGTAGCACTCTGGCTGTCTCTCGATGCTGACCCGGCTGCATGGCGTTCTGACGCTACTTCTGAAACTTAAAGAACTTGAGCGATGCCTGCATTAGGTAGCCGATGCAGATTGCGAAAATTAGGGTTCCCTCGCGCACCTGACCGCCCATGATCCAGCCAATGGTCAGCACGGTGCCTTCGTACATGGTTCTAACCGCCCAAAACGGCCACTTGAGCACACGTTGGGTTCCCAGCATCAAGCCATCCCTGGGGCCGCTGCCCAGATTTGCGGTGATATAGAGGCCGGTGGCGAAGGCGACCGTGGCCATGCCGAGCACAAACATGGCGAGATTAGCTAGGTAGCCATCAAAATGCGGCACATAGGGCATCCAGAGGTCGGCAAACAGGCCGATGCAGATGGCGTTCAAGACCGAGCCAATCCCCGGCTTAACTTTGAGCGGAATCCAAGCGATCAACACAATCACCGAGACCACGATGCTGGCCTGCCCGTAGGTCGTGCCGAAGGTCTTCGAGATGCCCTGTGCGAAGACATCCCAGGGCGGAACACCGATCTCTGCCTTGATTACCATGGCCAATGCCAAACCATAAATGAACAGCCCTAGCATTAGGCGAGACATCGAACGCAGGTTGGGCATTACCCTAGCCTAGACCGCACCAACTGCTAGGAGACCGACATGGCTAAGCCGTACCTCTCCCCTGCTGCGTTCAGGCTTTTTGCTCATCGAGGGCTTCAGGTCGGTCTTGCTGGTGAACAGATAGACGAAAACACCGAACCCGCGTTCGCGAGGGCCTTGGTGGCCGGTGCAACATATCTCGAAGTTGATGTGAGAGCTAGCCGCGACGGCGTTTCGGTGGTCTGTCACGACGAGACCCTTCTGCGAGTGGCTGGTGCAGAGGTCAAGGTGAGAGATCTCGACTGGACTGAACTGGCCGCTATCCCCCTGAATAACGGCGCCAGGTTGATGTCACTCGAGCAACTGCTGGTTAGTTTTGAGTCGGCCAAGGTAAACATCGACATCAAAAGCATGGATGCCGCCGCGGCAACCGCAGAGGTCATCATCAGACTCAAGGCTCACGATCGGGTGCTCGTGTCTAGCTTCAGTGAGAAAAGACGCCTGGCCACCTCGCGGTTATTGCCAGGCGTGGCAACCTCCGGCTCGGCCAAGCGACTGTTGATGACCTGGCTTGCCCACAAGGTCGGCTCGGCGGCCTTGCTGAGCAAAGCACTCAGAGGGCTCGACGCCCTGCAGATTCCAACCTCGAGTGGCCCACTGCGATTCGATAGCGAGAGCTTCATCCGTGCTGTTAGGGCGCAGGCTGTCGAGGTGCACTACTGGACGATAAATGACCCTGCAATCGCGCTCGAGTTACGCGCTCGCGGAGCCAATGGCGTTGTCAGCGACCGCATCGATCTGATTGCAGCCGCGCTCGCGGAATAAAGCGAAGCTTCTCTGGGTTTAACAAGTTCGGTCACAAAATGACCAAACTCAGGAGGAAAAGTGTCAGAGCAAACAATGCGCGGCATGCGTCTCGGTTCGCAGAGCCTAGAGAACGAAGTCAATGTCAACTTGGCTAAACGCAGCAAACACTCGTTTATCTGTGGAGATAACCACACCACCGAGATCGTCTTCGCCGCTGAAGCAGACCTACCAGAGACCTGGCAGTGCAGGCAATGCTCTCAGCTTGCGGCAATTGTCACCGACGGAAAACACATCGAATTAGAAGTTCTCAACAATCGCCCCGGCCGTAGTCACTACGAGATGCTCCTGGAGCGACGCTCGACAGAAGAACTTGAAGAAATCTTGAAAGAGCGAATCGCTTACATCAAGGGACGCCGCGCACTAGGCAAGGCAGAGCTCTAAATATTCTTACCTAACAGGCGGGCCACTCCCCACCTGGTGACCAGCCGTAGTGCCTCGAGCACTATGGCTGTATTCATTTTCGAAACACCGTGCTCGCGCTCGACGAATGTGATCGCAACTTCTTTTGCGCTAGCGCCCATCGCGATGCTGCGAAAAGTCATCTCAACTTGAAACGAATAACCCTGGGATGCAATTCGTTCTAGGGGTAAACGTTTGAGCAGATCGACTTTGTAAACCCTGAAACCCGCGGTCATGTCGCGAATGTCTGTCTTCAGCAGAAGCCTTGCGTACAGGTTTCCGGTCTGCGAAACAATCTTGCGAGCAATCGGCCAATTGATAACTTTGCCACCGGGAATCCAGCGTGATCCAATCACCAAATCGAATTCCGTTTCTTCTAGCAGTCTGGGCAGGTCCTCGGCACGGTGACTGCCGTCGGCGTCCATCTCGACAACACGCCAATAGCCGCGCTCGAAAGCCCAGTTGAAGCCAGCCAGATAGGCCGGGCCGAGACCGGCTTTGTTCGGGCGCTGCAAGAGAAACAGGCGGTTCTTGAATCGGCCAATGGCTTCTAGAACCAGGTCGGCCGTGCCATCTGGACTGTTGTCATCGACCACTAAGAGCTGCACTTCTGGATTGAACTTGAAGAGCTGTTCAATTGAGCGAACGATGTTAGACCGTTCGTTATAAGTGGGCATAATCACCAGGGTCGGGTTAACCTGGCCCTTTTTCACGATGCACTCCCCCTGCGTCTACGCAGCGAAATGACAAATGTGTAAATCAAGATTCCGAGGGCAGCGAAATTGTTTGAGATTTCGAGTGTCGAACCAATTAGCATGGCCGGTGTCTGACTTGTTCGCAGCGGCAGTGTTTCTCGCATGATGTCAGCCGTATAGGTTTCGAGCTGCTGCACTTCTTCGCCGGTTGGCAAAATCATGGCCGAAGTTCCGACCGTGCTTATGTTGATAAACGCTCTGCCGGTTTCTATGGCGCGCAGTTTTGCGATAGCGAGCTGTTGATCTGATTGATTAGTTCTGCCGAAGTCTGCGTTATTGGTCTGAGCAATCAAGATAGTTGCGCCCTGCGACACAAGCTCTCTAGAAATGTCGTCTACTGCAACCTCGAAACAAATCATGGTTCCGACTTTGTTATCTGCCACTTCGAAAATTCCATCTCGAGTTCCAAAGGAGTATCCGCGTGGAATTAGATCTATCAAGTCGGGCGCTAGCAGCCTCCAGAAGGCTCGGTCAGGAACGTACTCACCAAAGGCAACCGGACGCTTCTTGTCATAAAAGTCTGCCTCACCAGTTTTAGGTAGCCATAGCAAAGACGAGTTAAAAATTTGCTCGTCACGTTCGGTTATGGTTCCAAACATCAGTGGAGCATCGATTGTGTCGACAAACTTAGAGATAGCTAACTCGGCATCCTGATATAAATGCGGGTTCTTATCTGCCGCGTTTTCTGGCCAAACCACCAAATCTGGCCCTGGCTGCCCACCGATTAGCGGCGTGCTGGCATTTAGGTGATTCTGCAGAATCTTGCCGAGCGGTTCATAAACCAAGAGCCCAGCCTTGGCATTGCCCTGCACCGCCGCAACATCCAGTGAGCCGACTTCGGCCTTGGCATCGAGCGGGGTGAATGCCGGAACAGCAACCACGAAAAGCAATGCCGCTGCGGTGGCTGATTTGCGCCACTGAGCAATAGCCAGCTCTCGGTAGCCGAAAAGCAAAAGAGCCACCGCAAAAACTAATACGAAGCTAAGCAAAGAGTTGCCGCCCCAAAACACCCAAGGGGCCAGCGCAGAGTTCGACTGAGAAAGAGAAACCCTTGACCACGGAAAGCCGCCGTATGGAACAGTCATTGCGACCCACTCGCGGGCGGTCCAGAGCGATGCGATCACAAGCGCTTTTGAGGCGGTTGCAAAGAATGACGGCATCCAAGCGCTCATGGCCCTGAAGGCCAGAGCCAAGGCCCAGCTGCCGGCCGCAAAGACAAGGCCCTCAAGAACTGAGAGCGCTAACCAAGGCACCGGTCCCAGATAGATCGTCATCCAAGGAATTTGAGAGGCATAGAAGGCCACGCCTGAGACAAAGCCCACCAGCAATGCCTGAGTCGGTTTGACAATTGAAATCGCATAGAGAATCAGGCCGATGGCCAAGAAGATTGCAATCCAGATCGAATTGCTCGGGTACGCGAGCGAGGAAACCAAGCCACCAACCACGCCGATGAGGCTTGCGAGGGCTAGTCGAGATTTCGAGTGGGTCACGAGCAAAGCCTATTTGCTAGCCGTAGTAGCTGTAAGCGACAATGCCGCGCTTGACCGCATCGACGGCCTGTTTGGCGGTGTCGGCAAGTTTTGCATCTTGGGTTTGGGCAATCTGGTCGAGCAGATCAATGACCTGTTTTGACCAGCGAATGAAATCTCCGGCTAGAAGGTCGGCCAAATCGAGAACAGTGTCGAGTCTCGCGCCAGAAGCCCAACGGTAAAAGGCGAAACTAATCGCAAAGTCGAGCGGTTCGGTGCTTGGCAACTTGTATTTCTTCGAGAGCGATTCGAGCTGCCACCACATGTCTACGGTCTTTTCTGCGTATTCGACGAAGTTACCCTTTGGCATGCGGCTCTCAAATTCTTCATCGCGTCTGGCTTCGTAGACAAGTGCAGCCGCCATTGCCGCTAAAGCGGCTGCATCCATGCCCTGCCAAACCGAATGGCGAAGACATTCTGAAATCAGCAGGTCGCGATCACCGTAGATACGAGCAAGAGTCTTTCCGCTTTCAAGAACTGTTGCATCGTCGGCTTCAAGCTCAATGTATTCAAGGTCGGCGAGCAGTTCACAAAGTTTGTCGAAGGTGCGTGCGACCTGGTTGGTGCGACCTTCGATTTGTGAAAGCGCCGAGTCTAGTTCTCGCTTTAACTTGAAATACCTCTCGGCCCATCTCGCGTGGGCTTCACGTTCGTTGCAGGTGTGGCAGGCGTGATGCTTTATGTCGGCCTTCAACTTCTGAAGGTGGCGCTCTTTTTCATTACGACTCTTTGAAGCGCGAATGTCTTTTCCGCGCTCTGATCTGGTTCGATTTGAGGCTAACTCGCGCTCGATGTCACTAATCTCACGACGCATTGATGCATAGCCCATGAAGTCGCCAAGATGGCAGGTCATTGACTTTGCGTAGCCGTCGACCGAGACCTGTTTCTCTCGCAGACCCTTAGCCAAGCCGACTACCGAACGGTCAGCCTGAAATTGGGCGAAAGACAACTCAAGCACTTCACGTGCCCTATTTCTTCCGAATGCCTCGATCAGGTTGACCGCCATGTTGTGTGTCGGCCTAAAGGCGCTGACCAGAGGATAGGTTCTCTTGCTCGCAAGACCCGCTACCGAATTCGGGTCGAGGTTGGCCGACCACTGAATAACCGAGTGACCCTCGGTGTCGATGCCTCGGCGGCCAGCTCGGCCGGTGTATTGGGTGTATTCGCCGGGAGTTATCTGCACCCGACCCTCGCCATTGAACTTATCGAGCCGATCTAGAACCACTGTTCTGGCAGGCATGTTGATTCCGAGCGAGAGAGTCTCGGTGGCAAACACCACCCTCACCAACTTGCGCAGAAACAGCTCTTCGACAACCTCTTTGAAGGCGGGCAACATTCCGGCGTGGTGGGCCGCCACTCCCCTTTCGAGCGCAGCTAGCCACTCAAAGTAGCCAAGGGTGTCGAGGTCTTCGTCGGCAATGTTGTAGCACTTTTCTTCGACAACTCGTCTGATCTCTTGCTTCTCTTCTGTGGTGGTTAGTCGCACCGATGAGTTCTGGCAGGCTTTGACCGCTGCCTCGCAACCTGCTCTAGAGAAGATGAAGAAGATCGCCGGAAGCATATCGTTCTCATCGAGTACTTCGACGATTTCCGGTTTCGAAAGTTTGTGAATGAGACCCTGATTGCGCGGAGCTCCAGGATATCCGCCGCGGCCGCGCATCGGGCGATTAGTTGGTTGCCGAAGTTTCTGCGCATGTTTTTGAGCGAGGTCTGGGTTGACCCGAACCGAGCCCTCTGACTCTTCGAATAGATTCATCAATTCTGAACCAAACAACACGTGTTGATTGAGCGGAACCGGACGATGCTCGCTCACGATGACTTTTGTATCGCCTCTAACTTCATCTAGCCACGCACCAAACTCTTCGGCGTTTGACACGGTTGCGCTCAGTGAAACTATCTTGACGTCTTTCGGTAGGTGAAGAATGACTTCTTCCCATACCGCTCCCCTGAACCTGTCTGCGAGATAGTGAACTTCATCCATGACCACGAAACCGAGTGAAATCAGATTGTTGCTGTTGGCATAAATCATGTTTCGCAGCACCTCGGTTGTCATGACGACAATCTGGGCGTCGGCGTTTTGATTGGTGTCTCCGGTCAGCAAACCGACCCGCTCTGCACCATAGCGAGCGATTAATTCGAGATACTTCTGATTGCTAAGCGCCTTGATCGGCGTCGTATAAAAAACCTTCTGATTGGTCTCGATTGCAAGATGTATCGCAAACTCGCCAACTATTGTTTTTCCGGCACCGGTTGGCGCAGCTACCAATACTCCGCTTCCAGCGGCTAATGCGGTGCATGCCTCGACTTGGAAGTCATCTAGGCCAAATGAAATTGTGTCGAGAAAAGCTGTCAGTGATCGGGGTTGTTTGTTTGCCTTGGCTTTAGCAAAGCGCTCTGCCGGGCTCAGATCGTCCACTAGTCACCCGATTCAACGGGTGTAGCGCGCTTTGCCTTGATTCGATCGTGAAACCACGCAATTAACGCAGACAGCAGATACAAGAGAATCAACGGAACCATGACCAGAAGCATCGACATCGGGTCAGCCGTCGGCGTGGCAAGCGCTGCAACCAGCGCAATCACGAGAACAGCTATGCGCCAAGACTTGATGATGCTCTTTGCGCTCAAAACGCCAATGAAGTTCAGTAGGAGCAAGACGACCGGCATTACGAAAGTGATTCCAAACACCAAAAGTATCCTCAGAGCGAAAAGGACGTATTCGCTTGCGCTAATCACGTTTGCGCTGCCCTCGGGCGTGAATCCGAGCAGTGTGCGAACAAACGTCGGAAACGCCACCCAGGCCATCGCGCAACCGGCCAGGAACATCGGCACCGCGGAAAAAAGAAAAAACAGTGTGAATTTCTTTTCGC
>CAIKYE010000264.1 GCA_903831585.1 uncultured Micrococcales bacterium
AATCTACGACAATCGGTTTGGCCATGTTGGCGGCGTCAAAAAGTTTCTCGAGAGTCGCCCAGCCAACGCCGTGCATTGCAGTGTAAACAACCTTGATTTGTTTCTCGCTCGGTTCGCCAATGACGTTCTTGGTCACCCGAAGATAGTCATCAATGTTGCTCTCACCCAGAAATTCGAATGAGTTGGACTTTGCAATTTCGGCAAATGTCTGGGTCGCGGCGACTCGTTCGATTTCGACAGAGATCTCGGCATCGGCTGGTGACACGATTTGCCCACCGCCATTTTCACCGCCGAGGTAAACCTTGTAGCCGTTGTCGCGAGGAGGATTGTGCGATGCGGTAACCATAACTCCGGCCGAGAAATCGCGCTGCTTCACGGCAAAGGCCACCACCGGGGTCGGCACCATTTGACTGAACAAGAAGGTCTCGATGCCAGCTGCCGCCATAATCTCTGCGCTGTCGCGAGCGAACACATCGCTGTTTATGCGGCCGTCATAGCCGATAACGGCCGAAGGGTTTTTAAAGTTCTTATTGAGATAGGCGGCCAAGCCGGCTGCCGCCTGGGCGACAAGCACCCGGTTCATCCGGTTTGGCCCAGCACCCAACTCGCCTCGAAGGCCAGCGGTGCCGAAGCCGAGTCGTGTCGAGCAGCGGTCGCTCAACCCTGACTCGTCGCGAGTCTCAATCAGCGCCAACATCTCGGCGCGAGTCTCTGGGTCTGGGTCTTGGGCTGCCCAGGCTGTTGCCGCGGCTAGCAGTTCATCTAGAGTCATCAGCGCAACCTAGAGCTTCACGATGATTTCGGCGAGCAAAGCGCTGATGCGCGACTCTGCGGCTTTGCCGGCTGCAAGCACCTCGGTGTGCGATAGCGGATGCTTTTGAATTCCGGCGGCGAGATTGGTCATGAGTGATACGCCAAGAATCTCCATGCCGGCTTCACGAGCTGCGATAGCTTCTAGTGCAGTAGACATGCCAACCAGGTGGCCACCCATGTGTTTTACCATTTGCACTTCTGCCGGTGTCTCATAGTGTGGACCGCGAAACTGAGCGTAGATTCCCTCGTCGAGATCTGGATCTACCGTGCGTGCGATATCGCGAAGTCGCTTTGAGTAAAGGTCGGTTAGATCGACAAAGTTCGCGCCTTCGAGAGGACTATCTGCGGTGAGGTTAATGTGGTCACTGATTAGCACAGGGGTTCCATCGGCCCAGGTTTCTTTGATTCCGCCGCAGCCGTTGGTTAGCACCATGATCTTGGCTCCGGTTGCGGCAGCCGTGCGAACACCGTGAACGACTCTGCGCACACCGTGGCCTTCGTAATAGTGTGTTCGCGCTCCTAGAACCAGAGCGTGTTTGCCATTCGAAAGTCTTATCGAACGAATGGTCGGCAAGTGACCAACTACCGTTGGTGCTGAAAATCCGGGAACCTCGGTTGCGTCGATTGTGGCAACTGTTTCACCGATTAGATCGGCCGCCTTTGCCCAACCGCTGCCCAGGGTTAGAGCAATGTCGTGATGAGCGACGCCGGTTTTCTCAGCGATTACGGCCGCGGCCGCTTTGGCAATTTCGAAAGGATTCGCCTTTGAGTCTTCGAGTGGGTTCATGTTCTCAAGCCTAATCGCGACCACGAGACCGGCAGGCCTTCAGAATGGGCCCGAC
>CAIKYE010000265.1 GCA_903831585.1 uncultured Micrococcales bacterium
GGCATACATTCGCATGATGGGTGCCGATGGTCTTCGAGATGCAACAGCGGCAGCGGTTCTGTCTGCGAATTACGTTGCCAAGAAACTCGACGGTCACTATCCGCTGCTTTACTCGGGCAAAAATGGACTGGTCGCGCACGAGTGCATCATCGATATTCGTCCGATTCAAAAAGAGACCGGTATTAGTGGAGACGATGTCGCGAAGCGACTTATCGACTACGGCTTCCACGCACCGACAATGTCGTTTCCGGTAGCCGGAACCCTCATGATCGAGCCAACCGAGAGCGAACCGCTTGCCGAGCTCGATCGGTTTATTGATGCCATGATTGCGATTCGCAACGAGAGCCGCGAAGTTGCCAAGGGAACCTGGCCGGCAGAAGACAACCCGCTGCATAACGCGCCACACACCGCGAAAATGCTGGTCTCTGAGTGGTCGCACCCCTATTCGCGCGAGCTGGCCGTCTATCCGGTGGCTGGGCAGCATCGACGCAAGTATTGGCCAATCGTGCGACGCATTGACTCGGTTTATGGCGACAGAAACCTGTTCTGCAGTTGCCCGCCGGCCGAAGCCTTCGCCTAGAGCCCTATCTGACGAATGGCAGAATCGCTGCCATGAATTCTTCTGGGTCTTCTTCGTGAAGCAAGTGACCTGAATCAGTTATCACGACAAACTCGGCCTGCGGCATTTTCGCAGCTAACTCTCGAGTTAGCGCAGTCTCGACAACTCGATCGTCGTCACCGGTGATGATCATCACCGGCATCGCAAAGTCACTAAGTCGCTTGGCAACATCGGTCGATCTGTCTGCCCGCGAATACTCCCAGAACGCGAACTCCCAGTTTTCGATTGTCAGCGGCACACGATATCCGGCGATGATTTCATCGGTCAGTTTTTCTGTGTCGTGATATGACTCGCTCAACAAGTTCATACCCGAACTCGCAATGCTCGAGACCAGCAATGGCCCCAGGTGGTTCAACTGTGGAATATAGGTCAGCCAAGCCGTGTCTGCGCCTGGTGTTCCGTAAAGAATCGCTGGCGCTTCTAGAACCAGATTGCGAACCAGCTTGGGGTTGTCGAGGGCAAATTGCGCGGCAACCTGACCACCCGCCGAATGACCAACCAAAGTCGCAGGCCTGCCATTGGCAAACTTCGAGATCAACTCACCAAGAATCGATTGCTGCGCCTTCATCGAATATGGGTTTAGGCCAGTCCAAGACAACTTGCGTTCGGTTAGACCAAACGCGGGTCGATCGTATGAGATCACATCGTCACAGGGGCTGAACTTGGTCTCAACGGGCAACCAAGAGAATGTGCTGGCCCCGAATCCGTGAATTAGAACGATCAGGTTGCCTGGCACAAAGCAACTGGCGCTGGCCTTGGTCAGTTTGTAGTGAATGTCGATACCCTGCCACTTGAAAAAAGTGCCGTTCGGGCCGGCGGCCTCAATGTGGGTGATTTTTCCAGAGCTGCTGACCGGCACCATCAGTGGGCCAAGCAGAATTGCTAAAACAACTCCGAGCAAAATCAGTTTGCGGCGTTCGGGATTCGTCGGTTTACGGGCCATGCAATTACTCTGCCACCGATGGGCTGTTATTGGGTAGCCTAGAACGCATGTCTAAAGTTCTTGCATCCCTTCCGGTCGGCGAAAAGGTCGGCATCGCGTTCTCTGGTGGCCTCGACACGTCTGTGGCCGTTGCGTGGATGCGCGAAAAGGGTGCGATCCCATTTGCCTACACCGCAAACCTTGGGCAATACGACGAAGACGACATCGATTCGATGCCCGCTAGGGCAGCAGAATATGGCGCCGAAGCTGGCCGCTTGGTCGACTGCCGCCAGTCGCTGGTCGAAGAGGCCCTGGCCGCAATCGCCTGTGGAGCCTTTCACATTCGCACCGGCGGCAAGACCTACTTCAACACCACTCCCCTCGGCCGCGTTGTAACCGGCACGCTATTGGTTCGTGCAATGCAGCAAGACGGCGTCGAGATCTGGGGTGACGGCAGCACATACAAGGGCAACGACATCGAGCGTTTCTATCGCTACGGTCTGCTTGCCAATCCGAACCTAAGAATTTATAAGCCTTGGCTCGATGCGCAGTTCGTCGAAGAACTCGGCGGCCGTCACGAAATGTCAGAGTGGCTGCTAGCCCGCAAACTGCCTTATCGTGCATCTGCCGAGAAGGCTTACAGCACCGACGCCAACATGCTCGGCGCA
>CAIKYE010000266.1 GCA_903831585.1 uncultured Micrococcales bacterium
CCGGTGCTAGGCACCTGCGCTGGGCTGATATTGTTAGCTCGCGAAATTCTAGACTCGGCCAGCAACCAGGATTCGTTCGGCGGGCTCGACATCAGCGTTCGTCGAAACGCCTTCGGAAACCAGAATGATTCGTTTGAGACCGAGGTGACCGTAAGCGGCATTGAAACTGATGTGTGTGCGGCTTTTATCCGTGCACCGATTGTCGAAGAGATCTCACCAGGGGTCGAAGTGATTTCCAGTTTGCCAAGTGGTCAGATCGTTGGTGTTCGCCAGGGCAAGGTAATCGGAATCTCGTTTCATCCCGAGGTGTATGGGGACTCGCGCATTCACAAACTTTTTGTGGACAGTATTTAGCGGCTTTCGTAGGCACAAGGCTAAACTTCAATCGATTATTCGAACCAAGCAGGAGCAACATGTCTGGCCATTCCAAATGGGCTACAACGAAGCATAAGAAGGCTGCCATCGATGGCAAGCGAGCGAAGCTTTTCGCCAAGCTGATTAAGAACATCGAGGTCGCCGCTCGTCTTGGCGGACCCGATCTGGCCGGAAACCCAACGCTTTATGACGCTGTTCAAAAGGGTAAGAAAAGCTCACTGCCCAGCGACAACATCGATCGTGCCATCAAACGCGGCTCGGGAGTTGGCGCAGATGCTGTCGAGTACACAACGATCATGTACGAAGGGTATGGACCCAGTGGGGTAGCCCTGCTAATCGAGTGTCTTACCGATAACAAGAATCGCGCCGCTGCAGAGGTTCGTCTTGCAGTTTCACGCAATTCTGGCTCAATGGCCGACCCCGGCTCGGTCTCTTATCAATTCAGCCGGAAAGGTGTCATCGTGGTTTCGAAGAATGAGAAGACGGACGAAGACTCAATTCTGGAGGCCGTACTAGAAGTTGGCATTGAAGATCTTGAAGATAGAGGTGAGCAATTTGTTCTCACCACTGACCCGAGCAACATGGTCGCGGTTAGATCTGCCCTGCAGGTTGCCGGACTCGATTATGAAAGCGCCGATGCCGAATTCATCTCGTCGATTCCCGTGCAGGTGGACATCGACACAGCGAGAAAAGTGATTGATCTCATTGATGCTCTCGAAGATTTAGACGATGTTCAGAGCGTGTATAGCAACTTCGACATGAGCGCCGAAGTTGCAGCCCAGCTAGAAAAAGACTAAATGGGGCGTCGCATCGTTGGCATTGATCCCGGTCTAACCAGATGCGGTATCGCCGTTATCGATGTGCAGGCGAACCGAAAAGTTTCGTTCGTTTTCGTCGACACTTTGCGAACGTCAAGCGATCTTGAATTGCCTGCTCGAATTCAATCACTGGCAGATGAAATCGAGATTGTCCTAGAGCGATTCAAACCAGACGTTGTTGCGATTGAGCGAGTTTTTTCGCAAGCGAATGTCAGCACCGTCATGGGAACCGCACAAATCTCGGGCGTAGCGATGCTGTTAGCTCAACGCAGATCGATAACGGTACAGATGCATACCCCTACCGAAGTGAAAGCTGCGGTGACAGGATCGGGACGCGCTGCCAAGGCACAGGTAGGGGCGATGGTTGCGCAGATTCTGGGACTTGCCGAAATTCCTAAACCGGCCGATTCTGCAGATGCCTTGGCCATAGC
>CAIKYE010000267.1 GCA_903831585.1 uncultured Micrococcales bacterium
CATCAAGAGTTGCCCAATTGCCACCTTTGATGACAGGACCTTTTCGGTGAAACGCGCCTTTTCTTTGCCCTTCGGGTCAGGATTTAGCGGATCTGGCCCAAGCCGCTTTTCAATGGTCGCAACCTGGGATTCGTCGATAACCTCGCAAACGGTTGGGCCGCGAAGCTCGAAAATGGCCTTGGTCGATGCGAAACGTGCCCGCACCTCTCCGGTAACCGCGGGATGATCACCCGGCGGATGCGCTCGCCACTTGCCATAAATGCCCAGATGAATGCGCAGGGTTAGGCCGTTGTCGAAGTCTAAAAATAGTTGCTTGCCGATTGCACGGGCTCGTTCAAGCTTTCGACCCGATATCTTTTTTGCGTCAAGCGAGAAACGACCCTGAGGTGAATCAATCAGCACAGCCTCACCGGCAAACATGCGATTGAAGTCGTTAGCGCTTCTCTGAACGCTGTGACCTTCAGGCACTTACGAGATTTCTCCGGTTTGCTCGAAGTTCGCAATCTTGCCGATTCGGCGTGCGTGGCGCTCATCGAAGCTAAACGGTTCGGCAATAAAAAGTTGAATCAGGTTCAGAACTTCTTCTTGTGTGTGCTGCCTTGCGCCAACAGCAACAACGTTGGCATTGTTGTGTTCGCGCGCTAACTTGGCGGTTGATTCGTTCCAAACCAATGCCGCTCTAATGCCTTGAACTTTGTTGGCTGCAATCTGTTCGCCGTTGCCTGAACCGCCAAGAACAATACCGAGGACTTCAATTGAAGCCTGCTCGTCTCTAACCACAGCCAGTGCCGCATTAATGCAGAAGGCCGGATAGTCATCGAGGGCATCATATTCTTTGGGGCCGTGGTCGAAGACTTCGTGACCCTGCTCTCTCAGCTGCTCTATCAAGAAGTGACTGAGCTCTAGCCCGGCGTGATCGGTAGCAATATGAATGCGCATAGATGACCTAACTTTTCTCTGCTGATCTAAGCAACCACAGATACGTTATTAGCGCGCCTACGGTGCAAGAGAAGAAAGCAACAAGTGCCATTCCGCTGACCACGTCCTGGGTTTGCTGGCGCCCAACCAGAGTTCCCACAGTAGATGCGTTGATCGCACTGATTAGCAGGCTGCTGAAAAAAATAGTAACCACAGCGGTCACTGCGATGTTCACCAGCAATCTGAAAGTCTTTGACTTGCGACGAACAAAAAGCCCAATAACCGCCCAGAAAGTGAAAGCCGGCAGCAGAAATATCAGCGCCGAGTTCGAGAGCATGGCAAACCCCGTCTCGATGCTCATAGTCGAGAAAGTGAAGGTGAGCAAAATGCCCAGAATTCCGATTGCGAGCACGGCCGAGGCCTCGGTTAGCGGGGATGGCTTCAGGTTCATAAAGACTAGGCTAATTGACGAAATCGCCAATCTATACAGGAGTCAAATTGCCAGGAGAAAACCTAACTCGCCTCGAGGCCGCCGACCGCGCAAAGCTGGTCAAGGTTCACAGTTACGAGGTTGAGCTCGACCTGACCCAGGGCGATGAGACCTTCAGTTCGAAGACCACGGTGCTCTTCGCTGCCCACGAGCAGGGCTCGAGTACCTTTATCGATGCAATAACCGCCAAGGTTCGCAGCATCACTTTGAATGGCGAGTCACTTGACGTGGCCAAGCATTCAGATGGCATTCGCATCGAGCTGAACAACCTGCAGAGCGAAAACGAGCTAGTAGTCGACGCCGACGCTTTCTATATGAACACCGGCGAGGGACTGCACCGCTTTGTCGACCCGGTTGACAACGAGGTATACCTCTATACCCAGTTTGAAGTGCCTGATTCACGACGCATGTTTGCCGTCTTCGAACAGCCAGATCTAAAATCGCTATTCACTTTTGTCGTGACTGCTCCAGAAAACTGGAAGATTGTCTCGAACCAGCCAAGCCCAGAGCCGGTCGCGCTTGGTAACGCAAAAGCAAAGTGGAGCTTTGCACCGACCCCAAAGATTTCGAGCTACATCACAGCACTGGTTGCCGGGCCCTATGTCGAAACCCGCTCGCAACTGACATCTTCTGACGGTCGAGTAATTCCTCTTGGCGTCTATTGCCGCGCTTCGCTAGCGCCATTCATGGATGCCGACTACATATTCGACAAGACCCGCGAAGGATTCACGTTCTTCGAGAAGCAATTTGATGTTCCGTATCCATTTGAGAAGTACGACCAGCTTTTCGTTCCAGAGTTCAATGCTGGTGCAATGGAGAACGCGGGCGCTGTCACCTTCACCGAGACTTATGTCTTCAGATCTAAAGTTTCAGACGCAACCAAAGAGCGTCGAGTCGTCACGATTCTGCACGAGTTAGCACACATGTGGTTTGGCGACCTGGTCACCATGAAGTGGTGGAACGATCTTTGGTTGAACGAGTCATTCGCCGAATACGCCTCTACGCTTGCCACCGCCGAAGCAACCGAATGGCACGGAGCCTGGACAACTTTCGCCTCGCTCGAGAAGTCGTGGGCATACCGCCAAGACCAGTTGCCATCTACCCACCCGATTGTTGCCGAGATAAACGACCTCGAAGATGTGCAGGTGAACTTTGACGGGATCACCTATGCAAAGGGAGCTTCGGTTCTAAAGCAGCTAGTTGCATGGGTTGGCCAAGATAAGTTCATGGCTGGCGTTAGCGCTTACTTCAAGAAGCACGCCTACCAGAACACAGAGCTCTCTGATTTGCTTCGCGA
>CAIKYE010000268.1 GCA_903831585.1 uncultured Micrococcales bacterium
CTTCGCGAATACTCATGGTGTCTTTAACCCTTTGTCTCGGCGGGAATTCCCGATTTCTTCGGCTTTATTCGAGTCCAGATGCGCTCGTGCAAGTAATACAAGACCGCCTCGCCAAGGGTTTGCAGCAGGGCAATGGTCAAACCGAGCTCCCAACTGCCGGTTAGCAGGTAGGTAATGGTGAACATCATGGCGTTGTGAAAGATGTACCAGCTAATGGTTTTGCCTAGTGTGCGGCGTTTAGAGTCCATGGTCATTTGATCAGCTTGGCTAGATCGAAGCGTTCGGCCTTGCGCCAAGAGTTATCGACAAACTTGGCATAGCGCGCCTTGTTGAGCAGCTGGTCTTCTCTCGACTCGAGCAGGTGCCAGGTAGCGCCCTCGAGATAGCGAAGCTTCACGTGAAGTTCGATTAACTGAACATCTCGCTCGGTAATCTTGCCCACCTCGAAGTACTCGTTCAGATAGGCAACGATTAGGTCTTTCTGCATAGCCTTCTTCTCATAGAGCATGGCGTGAATTGCCACACCCAGTTCGAAATACTTCGATGCCCAACCCGCTTCGGCCCAGTCGATGAGCACCGCACGCTCCTGCTGAAAGACCACGTTCGAAAGATGGCTGTCGCTGTGAATAAAAGTGATGTCTTCGCGAGACAGCTCGTGTGCCTTTAGTGCCTTAGCTATCGAGCGCGCATACTTGATCAACTCGGGTGAGTAGTCGGCAGCGTTGGTTTTTGAGAAAATCGGCTTCAACATTCTGGCCGAGTTCCATTCGGCAAGTTTTGATTTGCCCTCGCGTTCAAAAGCCAGGTGGAGCTTGCGATGAGCATCGGCGAGCATCTTGGCATGTTTCACCATCATGCTGCTTGCCACAATGTCACCGTCGACATAGGCATAGGAAACCATGTCGTATTGCTTCAACGGTTGACGATTCAAAACCGTTGGTGCAGAAATTTTCTTGTTGCGAAGCGAAGTTAGATTCTCGATTTCTTTTGTGAGCAACAGAACAAGTTTCTTGTTTTTGCGAACAAACTTATAGACGCGCGAAAGACGCTTGTTGATTACCGTGATGGCTTCGAAGCGACTGCGCTCAACCGAAAAACTCTCTGGCTCGTCGAGGCGATAAAGAGCCGTGCGAATCTCACGGGGTAGTGAGCCAAACGAAACGGTCTTAGCCATTTCTTTAGTTTAAGGGCAGCCTGATTTCGAGTTTTAACCCACCGAGTTCGCTCGGGCCGATTGCCAGCTCGCCACCGTGAGCCTCAACGATCGACTTCATCAGGGTCATGCCAAGCCCGGTGCCACCGGTCTCACGGCTGCGCGACTCATCGAATCGCCTGAAGCCTTGAATACCCTTGGCATAAGCGTCTTCGGGTAAACCCTTGCCGGCATCTTCGATGGTCAAAACTGCTACTTTTCGCTCTGCCGCAAGGGTTAAGCGAACCGCGTCTTGGCTCGAGGTGTGGCGCATGATGTTGCCGGTGGCGTTATCGAGCAAGCGCCGCAGCAGTTCGGCCGAGCCCAAAACGCCCAGCTGGGCCAATTGGGTGTCGATCTTGCGTTTTGGCGAGGTTGCCTGGAGGTCTTCGGCTGCGGCAGCAACGAGCGGCGCTAATTCAACCCTGGCGAAGGTGTTGCTCGAAACCGAGCCAACTTCGGCCAGTTGCAGCAGTCCGGTGATGGTGTCATCCATGCGGTTTACCTGTTCGACAATGCGGCCATAGGCCCGTTCGCGCTGCTCGGCAGTGGTTTTGGCCCCTGATTTTGCCAGTAATTCGGCATAGCCCTTGATCACCGTGAGCGGGGTGCGCAACTCGTGCGATGCATCGCCCATGAAGCTCTGCATGCTCTCGCGGGTCTCGCGCTCTTGATCGGCAGTGCCGGCCAGCGTCTTGATGACCGACTTCAAATCGCGACGAATCAACACGGTTATTGCTGCACCGGCAAGAGCAATTGTGATTGCTGATACAAGAATCAGCATCGATAGGTTACTCAATCGAGCCAGCTGCGCCGATTCGGTCGATGTTGCTACCAGTAGATACTCGTTGTCACCCATAGCGACAGCACGCAGTTGATATTCGGTCGCCCCAGAAACAATGACGGCCTCGGTCGAGGCCGACTTAAGCACCTTTGCAGCCGGTGCAACATCGATGCTCACAGAGCTCTCTGTAAGGGTGGTGATGTTTCTATCCATATCGACAAAAGCCATGGTCAGGGGAGTATCGATTTCATCGGCCACTACCAGAGCAGTGCTCAGGGTGTCGGCACTCGTGGCAATTCTTAGAGCTGCCTCATCGAGAACTTTCTCGGTGCGTCGAAGTTCGCTTGCGTGATTCAACTCGACCATCGCATAGCCGCCACCGATTAGAGCAATCGAAAAAACCGCAACAGCGCTTAGTGAAACTTTTGTTATTAGTTTCATTCGCCAGCATCAATCTGAAAACCAATTCCGCGAACAGTCTTGATTCCCTGCCAGGTGTCGGTGTGAACTTTCTTGCGCAGATAAGAAATGTAAGTGTCGAGCACGGTCACATTTGTGTCCCAGTTAATTCCCCAAACCGAATCGAGCAGTGCGCCTTTTGTTGCTACGCGACCCTTGCGCTGCATCAATTCTTGCAACAGACGAAACTCGGTTGGTGACAGCTCGATTGCAGCACCATTGACGGTAACCGTGTGCGCATCTTCGTCAAGTCGAACTGGGCCAATCTCGAGAACTTGGCTAGACGACTTGAGCAGGTGCTTGAGCCTTGCTTCAACTCGCAACATGAGTTCTTCAAGACCAAATGGCTTTGTTACGTAGTCGTCGGCACCGGCGCGAAAGCCGACAGCAACATCGGCGCGATCGCCGCGTGCGGTTAGCAAAATCACGGGAGTCTCATCGCCCGTTGCGCGCAGTCTCTCAAGAAGCTCGAAGCCGTTCACCTTTGGCATGTTCACATCGCTGATGATCAGATCGAAGTTGCCCTCGTATATCTCACGCAGTGCTGCGTGGCCATCGGCTGCCGTGGCAGTGGCGTAACCCTGCATTCGCAAGGCATCGGCGAGCATGTCGCGAACGCCCGGTTCGTCGTCAACGACGATGATGCTTGCCTTTGGCATGCTTGCCTCCTGCATTGAGTCTAGGTAGCCCCAGCAGGGCGGGCAATCTTCTAACCCTCTGCCCATGGTTTTCTAAGGATTTTCTAAGAACCGCTATGCGACTCTATGGGTGTCATGTTTTTCAACTCTGAGGAGAGTAACCAAATGTCAGCAAAGAAATCATTTGCAGCGATCGTTCTAAGCGCATCACTAGTGCTTGGTGGATCAGTTGCAGCAATGGCAACTGAAAGCACCGAAGTCGTAGCTCCGGTTTCAGCGCCAGCAGCATCACCAACCCCAAAGGCTAAGCCTTGGCAAGAATACAAAGCGGCGATGACCACTTTCAAAACCGCCATGGATAAGTTCAAGGCAGATCGAATCACGTTTGATCAGGCCATGCAGGCACACCGCACTGCAATGACTGCTTACATGACCGCTAAGAAGCCAATCAACGATGCATTCAAGGCAACCGTAGATGCAGCGCGCGTAACGTTGAAGGCCGCGCTTGCTGCAGCAACTACAAACGAGCAGAAGTCAGCAGCATACGCAGCGATGAAGGCTGTAGTTACAACTGCAACCGCAACTCGTGACGCAGCTGTTGCTCTTCTTGGCCCAGCTCCGGCAAAGCCAGTGAAGCCGGTCAAGCCAAGCAGGCCAGTTGCACCAGAGAAGCCAGCAAAGCCAACACCTGCACCAACCATCGCACCTAACTAAAACTTCGTGCGGCTAACGCCAGCGAAAAAGAAACTCCCCGGCAATAACAAGTGCCGGGGAGTTTCTCTTTTGACGAGACAAATAACAGTCATAGACTGACGACATGATGGCCTCGCGCAAAATCTTTCGTGCAACTGCAACACTCGCAATCGCAGCGCTCGCGCTCGCGGGTTGCGCCCCGACATCAGGCCCAACCGCAGAGCCGAACCCGACCCCGGTATTCGTGACAGCACCGCTAACTGGTGTGCAGTTCGCCGAGGGAACCCTCGAAGCAACAAACCTGAGTCGCCCATCTGTTGCTTGCAAGATCGACAACAGTGAAGCAGCCCGCCCGCAACTCGGCCTAAACCGCACAGACATTGTCTTCGACGAAATGGTCGAGGGTGGCCTAACCCGACTGGTCGCCGTTTGGCACAGCGATCAGCCGGCCGCGGTTGCTCCGGTTCGCTCGATTCGCCCGATGGACCCAGACATCATCAGCCCATTCGGCGGCATTGTTTGTTACTCGGGCGGCCAGTGGGTTTTCATGAAGATGATGCTCGCAACCAACGTTTTCAACGCTAGCGAGACCAGCGAGAAAGACAACGGCACCTTCAGCCGCAGCTCAGACCGCGAAGCCCCACACAACGTGGTTGTCGATGTGGCAAAGCTGGCCACGGCGCATCCCGAATTGGCCGCGCCTGGCGTGCAGTTCGGTTTCGCCAACTCACTCGCCAACTCGACGGCTGCCCTCACAGGCACTTCTGTGACTGATATAAAGGTCTACTTTCCGCTGGCGTTGGCCCAGTGGGTGCCTACCGCCGATGAAACCCGCTTTTTGCGTATCCAAGACGGCAAAATTCACACGGATGCCGCCGACGGCAAGCAACTCAGCGCAGCCAATGTGGTCATCATGACCATGCAGATTGACCGGTCTTATCTTGATCACAAGTATGGAAACGTGCCAAAAACCTTGATGATTGGCACCGGCCAGGCGCAGGTTTGCTCGGCCGGCAAGTGCGTTAACGCAACTTGGGCAAAGGCCAGCCAAACCGCACCTATTACTCTTACCGATTCGACAGGTAATCCGGTGCTTTTGGCCCCAGGAAACACCTGGTTCGAGCTGATGCCGACTGTGCCAGAGGGCAAGTTGGTGTTGACCGCGAAGCCTTCGCCGAGCGCCACGCCTAAGTAGCAAACCTTCGGCTAGCCACCTATTGGCCTAGTTTGCCCTCAAAGCATCTAGTAATTTCTTACCTATGAGGTTGTGGCGGCGACCCCAGCGCTTTGTTGCGCTGGCTAAACAAAAAGGGCGTGCTTGGTCAAGCGCGTTGCTTGTTGCCACCCTTACCCTCGCTCTCGCATC
>CAIKYE010000269.1 GCA_903831585.1 uncultured Micrococcales bacterium
CCCCTGGCCGCCGCCGCCTTGGCCAAGGCAACACCCTGTTTACCAGAGGATTTGTTCGCAATGAATCTCACCGGGTCAATCGCCTCGTGCGTTCCGCCGGCGGTAATCACCACACGCTTGCCAGCTAAATCTTTAGCGACCAAAAGGGCCAGAGCCGCATCAACAATCACCTGTGGCTCCGGAAGTCTTCCGATGCCCGAATCTTCGCCGGTCAGGCGACCGGTTGCAGGCTGCAAAACAGTCAGCCCGCGAGATTCAAGAAGATCGATGTTTGCTTGGGTTGCAAGGTTTAGGAACATCTCGGTGTGCATCGCCGGGGCAATCAGGATTGGCGCTTTGGTAGCAAGAATCGTGTTTGAAAGTAAGTCATCGGCTAATCCCGCTGCGGTGCGAGCCAGAAATGAGGCAGAGGCAGGAGCCACAATGATCAGGTCAGCCTCTTGGGCAAGCTTTATGTGTTTGACCGAATCGACATCGGTGTAGAGATCTGGGTCAATTGCGTTATGAGAGAGAGCCTCGAGAGTGGTTGCGCCAATAAACCTAAGGGCATTTTGCGTCGGTATGACGATGACATCGTGCTTTAGTTCGGTGAGAAGACGAATAATCGACGTCGCCTTATATGCTGCAATTCCCCCGGTTATACCGAGAACTATGCGAGCCACGACATTACTCGATTAGAGAGACTTCTTGGCCAGCTTGTCCTGGTCGATCTCTTTGAGAGCGATGGTCAAAGGCTTTTCGTTGATTGTGGTGTCGACCAGTGGGCCAACTACCTGAAATAGGTTGCCGTCTTGCAAGGCAGAGTAGTAGTCATTGATCTGACGAGCTCGCTTTGACGCGAAGATTACTAGCTCGTACTTTGAAGCAATTTCTGGCTTCGAAAGCAGGTTATCGATTGATGGCGAAACGATTCCAACAAGTTTTTCTGGCATTCTGAATTCTCTCTGAAAAGGCGCTTAGGCGCTTAGCAAGTCTACGACCGAGAGGGCGCATTTGGCTACATCCTCATTGATTACGATGTGGTCGAATTCACCCTGACTCTGAAGTTCCTGTTTGGCGGTCTCAAGCCTGCGCCGCATCTCATCTGGCTGCTCGGTTCCCCTACCCTCCAGCCTTCTGACCAACTCTTCCCAGGATGGCGGGGCCAAAAAGACAGTGACTGCCTCGGGCATGTGTGCCTTTACCTGCCTTGCGCCCTGAATGTCGATTTCGAGCAAAACGTTCTTGCCGTCGCTTAGAGCCGCTAGAACTGGTTGCTTTGGGGTTCCGTATCGGTGGGTGCCGTGAACCGTGGCGAATTCAAGCATTTCGCCTTTTGCAATCAACTCATCAAACTCTTGGTCTGACAGAAAAAAGTAGCTCTGTCCATCAGTTTCTCCTGCTCGTGGAGCTCTGGTGGTCGCCGAAACGCTCAAAACCACGTTCTCTGTGATCTCGAGGATGCGTCTGACCACTGTGCCTTTGCCGACAGCAGTCGGCCCGGCCAGGACTAAGAGTTTCGAATCAATCATGATTGAGCCCATTCGATAACTCTAACTTTGCCGCGTCGATCGCCGCTGGCAAACCAGTTGCTCCCGC
>CAIKYE010000270.1 GCA_903831585.1 uncultured Micrococcales bacterium
GCTGCGACCGTCAATGCGGGCGAAGCCAATCACGATGTTTGGCGCGAATAGCGGCTGCACCTCGAGAAAATCGCCACCGTCAACAATCGACTCGACAATTTTTAGCATGTCGTATGGCTGGTTCGGTGAGTCTGGAATAAAGGTGTCGAGCTTTCGATCTTCATCGGTTACCTCGAGAGAAGTTGCGCCTGCGTATGCAACGGTCTCGCTCAAATTGTTCTCAGGCAAGTAGCTAAGCAAGGTGCGCGCATAGTCGAGAGCGTCTTCTTCGTCGTTGGCAAGATAGTGCGCGACACCAGATGTGGTGTTGTGAGTGCGTGCGCCACCGAGCTCTTCCATTCCCACGTCTTCGCCGGTAACCGCCTTAATCACATCAGGGCCGGTGACAAACATGTTCGAGGTCTTGTCGACCATGATCACGAAGTCGGTAAGCGCAGGAGAGTAGACGGCGCCACCAGCTGCCGGGCCCATGATGATTGAAATCTGCGGGATGACACCTGAGGCCATCGTGTTGCGCTTAAAGATTTCGCCGTACTTACCGAGAGCGATTACGCCCTCTTGAATTCGAGCGCCACCCGAGTCAAGAATTCCGATCATCGGAACACCGGTTGCGATGGCGAGATCCATAATCTTGATGATTTTGTTTCCGGCGGTCTCACCGAGCGAGCCACCGAAGATGGTGAAGTCTTGAGAGAAGAGTGCAACCTGTCGGCCATTGATGGTTCCGACTCCGGTGACAACCGCGTCTCCGTATGGGCGGTTCTTCTCCATGCCAAAAGCAGTGGAGCGGTGGCGAACGAACTCGTCGAGTTCAACGAACGAACCTTCATCGAGCAACATCTCGATGCGTTCGCGCGCGGTCTTCTTGCCCTTGGCGTGCTGTTTCTCAACGGCAGCTTCGCCGCTGGCGTGAACCGCTTCGTGATATCGGTTCTTTAGGTCTTGAAGTTTGCCAGCTGTGGTTGACATGTCGTCGACTGGCTTGGGTGCTTCGGGAGTCATAAAAGCAACCCTAGCCCTTGCAAACCCCCGTTCTTTTGAAGATTTCCGAAAGCAAAAGGGGGTTTTCGCTGTGAATTGCTACAGAGACTAGCCTTGAGTCATGAACTTTGCTCTGTCAGCCCAAATCGCCCAGCGCTTCGACTGGGTCGAGTCGACCGGCTCAACCAACAGCGACCTGATCGCTGGGGCCAGCGCCGATGACTTCAGCTACCCAGATTTCTCGGTTCTGGTCACGGGCGAGCAGACCGCTGGACGCGGTCGATCCGGGCGTGAGTGGCAGGCACCAGCCGGAACCTCTCTGTTCGTTTCGGTGCTGCTTCGCCCAGATTCGGTGCCGGCAACCCAGTTTGCCTGGCTACCTCTTATTGCGGGGTTATCGATGGCGAATGCGGTTTCGCAGTTTGGCGGCACTAAACGGGCAACGGTCAAGTGGCCGAACGATGTTTTGCTTGGCGATAAAAAAGTCTGCGGCGTTCTAAGCGAACTCTTGCCAGATGCTTCGGCGGTGGTCATTGGTGCAGGAGTCAACGTTTATCAAACGACCGAACAGTTGCCGGTCGAAACTGCAATATCGCTGGCTCTTGAAAACATTCACGTCGAGTCACTCGATGCTCTGCTGGCGGCTTATCTGACAAACCTACGTTCGCATGTCAACGAGTTCGTCGCGCTCGCGGGTGAGCTCGGTGGCACAGACCTGCACGAACAGATCAGCAACGCTTGCTCATCGATTGAGCGCGAAGTTCGAATTGTTCTGCCGAATGAGCAAGACTTCGTCGGCCGAGCCGTTGCCATCGATTCGATCGGAAGACTCGTCGTGCAAAACGATTCTGAAACACGTTCGGTATCGGTTGGAGATGTCGTTCACCTGCGACACAATTAGCACGTGGCTTTTCAAGAGGAACAAATAATCGCGCGAATTCGTCGCAGCTGGTTCACCCTAACCTTTGCATTTCTTGCGCTGTTCTTAGCTGCCGCAATTCTGAGCTATGTCAGCAACAGGTCGGTTGAGACATGGCTGCTTTACTCGGCCTATGCGCTTTGCGCAGTGCTTGCGCTGGTGTTTTGGCTGGTGCCAACAATTCGCCACCTCAACTTCTATGTCGAACTAACCACCTCGAGGTTGATAGTGCGCGACGGAATCTTTGGCCAGAAGACCACCGAGCTGGCCATCGCAGATATCGATTCGGTCGAGCTCGGTCGAGGGCGCACCATCAAAATTGGTCGCAAGTCAGCAGAGGCAGTGGTGCTCGAGCGCATGCCAAAGGCAAAGTTGCTTTCGGCCGAATTGCGCTCGCTAGCCGGCCTTAGTAGCTGACTTGCTAAAGGCGGCCGAGCATTGTTTGCGACAATAGAGGCATGAACAAACCTCGCGTCGGCGCTATCGGCGGCGGACAACTGGCCCGAATGATGGCAGACGCTGCCGATTTAGCCGGGGTCGAATTCTCTGTTCTTGCC
>CAIKYE010000271.1 GCA_903831585.1 uncultured Micrococcales bacterium
GCAAAAAGAAAACCCCGAGAAACTCTCGGGGTTTTCTTTATGGAAGCTAGTTGTTTTTCGAACGATCTTCGACGAGAGTTCCGCCGTTGAATGTGACACCAACCTCGCGATAGTAACCGCCGAGAATCTCTTTCACCGGAAGAATCGAATTCAGTTCATCCCACTCTGAATCGCCAAGCGTAAGTTCTGCATCGCCGACCCACGGTTGGCCGAGGTCTGCATCGACTCCACCCATTGTGATGAGCTGATCCATCGAGTTGCCGGCACCCGGAACAATCGATGGCATGAAGCGAGAGTGCAGCATCTTGTGCCCGTTTACGAAACCGTTGTGCTCGCTCGGCTCGCGAAGCGTCACAACCGCGCTTGCCAGTCTGTGGTCGTAGGCCGAAAGGCTGGCACCGATTTTTGCTCCGGCTTCAAGTTTCGGTGTTGCCTTGCCGCGGTTAAAGATTCTCGTGACGTGTGCCGAACCAAGTTTCTTCGGGTAGCCCTGAAACCAACCGCGTGCGATTGCGAAGTCTTTGGTTACCCAAATCGCAACGCAGCGTGAATAGGTGACGCCCTTGTGCTTGCATCGAACGACAACGAATGCTTCGAGGTATTGCGAGCGAATCGGGTCGAGCAATTCTGCGCCGCCTTCGCTGCAGCTCTGCCAGTCGGCCCAGATCAGGGCGACCGCTCCAGGGTGCTCGTCGGCCAGCTCGATGTCGGCTGGCAGGATTGCTCGCACGTTGGCCGGGTCGGTCAAGTACTCGACCGTCAGCAAGGTTCCCGAGTAGTACCAGGGCATATTCGGCACCAGGGTGCTCTTACCCGTGGGGGTCAGTGGGGCAATAAATCCGTGCAATTCGCTCATGACTAAAACCCTACTGAATCATTAGTGTCCGAATAATTAGGCGTTTGGCCCATTTATAACGATTCGGACACTCTCGCGCCACGACGGGCCGTCAACTTGCAAACCGCAAGGCCTTTCGCCACGCTTATAGAAATCGTTCATACCCGAACGATTTGTTTACTCAATGAGGAGATAGACGCATATGTCAAACACAGAGCTCAAGAAGGGACGACTCGGTGTTCTCGGGATCGTCTTCTTCGTCGTAGCAGCATCTGCACCCCTGGTCGGAATGACCGGTGCAGTTCCAGTAGCAATGCTTGCCGGTAACGGCGCCGCAGCACCGGGTGCTTACCTAGCCGTTGGTCTCGTACTTCTATTGTTTAGCGTTGGATACACAGCCATGAGCAGCCGAGTTACAAACTCAGGCGCATTCTTCGCTTACGTAGGGCGCGGACTCGGAACCAATGCCGGTGTTGCCTCAGCATTCGCATCGCTTGTTGGTTACATCACAATTCAACTTGCCATCTATGGTTTCTTCGGCGGAATTGTCGCCGGTGAGATGGCGGCACGATTCGCAATCGACCTGCCTTGGTATGTCTGGACTCTTCTCGCCTGGCTAATTGTTACCGGGCTCTCGCTTTTGTCTGTCGACATCGGTGCGAAAGTTCTTGGAGTGCTAATGATTCTCGAAGTTCTTTCACTCTTTGTGACCGCAATCGTAATTCTGGTTAGCGGAGGGCCTGAAGGTATGAACTTCGGTGCTTCATTCTCGCCAGATCAAATCTTCGTAGGCGGCTTTGCCGGCGGTGCCGGAATCGCAATTGCATTCGCCTTTGCTTCGTTCATCGGTTTCGAGGCAACTGCGATTTATGGTGAGGAATCGACTAACCCTAAGCGTGCGGTTCCTCGCGCTACCTACTGGGCAATCGGACTCATCACAGTTCTCTTCGCAATCACTTCGTTTGCCATGGTCACCGGAATGGGTGCGAGCAAGATTTTCGACGAGGTAATTGCCCGTTCGGCAATCGATGAGGTGCCTTTGGCTAACCCTGCCGGAGTGCTGTTCTCGCTAGCAGATCAGTATGTTGGCCCTTGGATGTCGCAGGTCATGAGCATCTTGGTTATCTCAAGCTTGTTCGCTGGTTTGTTGGCTTTCCAGAACGCCAGCGGTCGTTACTTCTTCGCGCTTGGTCGCGGTGGAGTGCTGCCAAAGCGTTTCGGTGCCACCAACAAGGCCGGAGCACCGGTTGCCGGAGTCATCTTGACCTCAGTTCTTGCAGCTGCAGTCATGATTTACTTCGCAGTCATGGCTCTCGACCCAGTGCTAAACCTCTTCTTCTGGATGAGCGCAATCACTGCAATCGCAATCATCTTTGTTGAGATTCTCGTGTCAATCGCCGTTGTTGTTCACTTCATGAAAGAGGGCGGCGAGAACGTCTGGCGTTCAAAGGTTGCTCCAATTGCCGCCGCTGTTGGCTTGGCACTTGGTCTCTACCTGTTGATGTCACGCTTCAACCTTCTAGCCGGAACGGTTCCAGAAGGTGTCGACCCATCGCTTCCAGAAAGCGCATGGCAGTTGAACAGTCTCGGATGGGGCTTGGTCTTAACGCCGTTCATCGCGGCCTTGATCGGATACGTCTATGCAATGGTCAACAAGAAAGAAAACGCTTCACTTGTGAAAGACATTCTTTCTTAGAAGCATCTATGAGAAATGGCTCGGGCTTAGGCTCGGGCCATTTCTTCTTTAAGTTATCTGTGAGCTCGAGTTGCCTTGCGCTGGTTTTTTGAACTCAACGGCTAACTTTGATTAGATGAGTGGCGCAACACAGAAGTTAACGGCAGTTTTTGCCGTTGTCGCTCTTTGCCTCGGGGGTTTGCAGTCGGCATCAGCCGCAACTCCTTCGCCAACTCCTGTTCCCGCACCAACTTCAACACCCTCGGTGAGCCCGACGCCGATTCCCACAACCACGCTGACGC
>CAIKYE010000272.1 GCA_903831585.1 uncultured Micrococcales bacterium
GACGAAATGTTTGCCGACCTTCGCATTCCATATGAGCCAGTTCGCTGGGTTCACGACTTCGATCAAGATGACGCCGATGAGCGCAGCAAGGCTGCGCGCATCCAAGAAATGATCAATGCCTATCGCGTGCGCGGTCACCTGATGGCCGACATCGACCCGCTCGAATACAAGCAGCGCTCGCACCCAGACCTAGACATTTTGAACCACGGATTGAGCCTCTGGGATCTCGACCGCACCTTCAAGACCGGCGGTTTCGGCGGCAAGTCAAAGATGGCGTTCAGAGACATCTACAAGATTTTGCGCGACAGCTACTGCCGCACCGTTGGTGTTGAATACATGCACATCCAAGACCCCGCTCAACGCGAGTGGTTTCAGGCGAAGCTCGAGAAGCCTTACGCCAAGCTCACCAGAGAAGAGCAGTTTCGAATTCTCGAGAAGCTAAACGAATCTGAGGCATTCGAGACCTTCTTGCAGACCAAATTCGTTGGTCAAAAGCGCTTCTCGCTCGAGGGTGGTGAAACCACCATCACCGCGCTCGATGAAATCTTGCAGAGCGCTGCCAACGCGGGGCTAGAAGAAGTAGCGATTGGAATGGCCCACCGCGGTCGCCTGAATGTGCTCACCAACATCGCCGGCAAAACCTACGGTCAGGTGTTCCGCGAGTTCGAAGGCAACTACGACACCAACACCGTTCAGGGTTCTGGCGATGTTAAGTATCACCTCGGCACCGAGGGCGTTTATTCGAGCCTGGAGGGTAAGCAGGTAAAGGTATCGCTCGCTGCAAACCCTTCACACCTCGAAGCCGTAAACCCGGTTCTCGAGGGAATCGTGCGCGCGAAGCTCGACCGCATTGGCAGCATCTACGACGCCACCTATCCGGTGCTGCCAATCTTGATTCACGGTGACGCAGCATTTGCCGGTCAAGGTGTTGTTCCCGAAGTTTTGAACATGTCGCAACTTCGCGGCTACAAGACTGGCGGAACCATCAACATCGTGATCAACAACCAGGTTGGTTTCACCACACCGCCATCTGAGTCGCGCTCGACCATATACTCAACCGATATCGCAAAGAGCATTCAAGCGCCAATCTTCCACGTGAACGGTGACGACCCTGAGGCCGTCTATCGTGTTGCTCAGTTGGCCTTCGAGTTCCGTCAGCAATTCAATAAAGACGTCGTAATCGATATCGTTTGCTACCGCCGCCGCGGTCACAACGAGGGTGACGATCCGTCGATGACCCAGCCACTGATGTATAACCTCATCGAAGCTAAGCGTTCGGTTCGCACACTTTATCTCGAGTCGCTCGTTGGCCGTGGCGATCTAACTCGCGAAGAATTCGAACAGGCAAACGCAAGTTTTCAGGCATCTCTCGAACAGGCCTTCAACGATGTTCACGAGGCAACCTCGAAGCCAGTCGAACTTGTCGCCCGCCCGGTTGGCATCGGCACAACCGCTTCAGAGCAGACTGCCGTCACACACGAGACCTCGGTTTCGCGCAACGTCGTCGAGCAGATTGCCAACGCCCACGGCAACGTGCCACCGTCATTCAACGTTCACCCAAAGTTGCAGCAGCTGTTGCAGAAGCGCGTCGAGATGGGTCGCGAAGGCGGCATCGACTGGGGTTTCGGCGAGCTTCTAGCTCTCGGATCTCTCTTGATGGAAGGCACCGTTGTTCGCATGGCCGGCCAAGACAGCCGACGCGGAACCTTCGTTCAGCGTCACGCCGTTTTTCACGATCGCGAAAACGGCCAGGAATGGTTGCCATTGCGCAACCTCGCCAACGGTCAGGCCAAGTTCTATATCTATGACTCACTGCTCAGCGAATATGCCGCAATGGGCTTCGAGTATGGCTACTCGGTCGAAAACCAAAATGCTCTCGTGCTCTGGGAAGCCCAGTTCGGTGACTTCGCCAACGGCGCACAGACCATAATCGACGAATTCATCTCATCGGCCGAACAGAAGTGGGGCCAGCACTCTGGTGTCGTGCTTCTTCTTCCACACGGATACGAAGGCCAAGGCCCAGACCACTCATCTGCGCGAATTGAACGTTACCTTCAGCTGTGCGCTCAGAACAACATGACCGTTGCACAGCCTTCTACCCCGGCCTCGCACTTTCACCTGTTGCGCCGTCAGGCATACTCAACACCGAAGCGCCCGCTTATCGTCTTCACACCAAAGTCGATGCTTCGCCTCAAGGCGGCATCATCTGCTGTCGAAGACTTCACCAACGGAACCTTCCGCCCAGTGATCGACGACGAGCAGGGTCTCGATAAGAACAACGTCAAGCGCGTGCTGTTCTGCTCGGGCAAGGTCTACTGGGATCTCTTGGCAGAGTCGCAAAAGCGCAACGATGGCACAACCGCAATCGTTCGTGTCGAGCAGCTCTACCCGACCCCGGTCGACGAGATCAAGCAGACCTACGCTCAGTATCCAAACGCCGAGTTGGTTTGGGTTCAAGACGAACCCGCCAACCAAGGCCCTTGGACATACATCGGCTTGTTCCTACCTCGATACATGGATGGCAAGGTCGCCAAGTTGGTTTCTCGCCCGGCGAGCGCATCACCGGCAACCGGTTCAGCAAAGACTCACGCCGCCGAGCAAGAAGATCTAGTCGCAAGAGCGTTCGGCAACTAAGAACTCATGGCAGAGCAGCGTCGAGACATTCGAATCGTCATTCTTGGCGACACGTTTGTTAGCGCAGCGGGCGACGAACGCGGCATGGGTTGGGTTGGTCGCGTAACCGCTAAGACTCCTTCGAACAACCCGCGCATCGATATCTTTGCCCTGCCAGCTCCTGGTGAAACCACCACGATGTTGGCCGATCGCTGGGTTGCCGAAGTTCAGCGACGTTTCAGCACCGACACCGAAAATCGTCTAGTGCTTGCTCTGCCAAACACCGACCCGGCAGCTGGCATCTCAATCTCGCGCTCGCGTTTGAATATCGCGACCATCGTTGACGAAGCCAAGAAGTCGGGCATCGAGAGTTTCTTGGTCGGGCCGATTCCGAGTCGCAACCCACAGCTCAACCCAGAGATCGAGCACCTCGCCAGCGGCTTCGAAGACGTTGCAACCCGTCGCGGCATCCCGTTTGTTGATTGCTTCAGACCACTTGTCGAGCACGATGGTTTCAATGCCGAGCTGCAAGCCTCAGAACACGGGCTTTCGGGTCAAACCGGCCACGGCCTAGTGGCTTGGCTAGTGCTCAACCGCGGCTGGTATGAGTGGCTCGACATCGAGTCACCCGAATAGCCACTGGGCTAATCAGTTAGTGGGCTTCGCCGGCCTGAATCGCGCGAATGCGGGCCATGATGTTATCGGCTAGCTCTTGCGGTGGCATCTCGGTGCAGTGCTTCTCGATGGTCCCGTTGATGGTGTTCTCGAGGTCATAGTCTGACTCGCAGCTGTCGCAGTTGGCGAGGTGCACGGTAATGTCAGCCAACTCTTGCACCGATAGTTCGTTGTGCAAGAACTCGTGCACGTGACGTTTGGTTTCTTGGCAATCGAATTCAGTCATTATGCACTCACTCCAAGCGTCTTTCCGATTTGCACTTTTGCGCGGTGCAGCAATCGCACAAGCTCTGGCTGGCGAATTGCTAAACGCTGAGAAACATCGCTGAAGGTGCGCTTCTCAACCAGCACAAGTTGTGCCACGTCTGCCTGGTTCTTCGGTAGTCCTGAAATTGCTGAGATCAAGTCTGCTTCGCTAACACCAGATAGATCTGGTGCAACATCGTCGTCTTCGAACGTAACGTCGAGATCGTATTCAGCCATTATTTTGCCTCCATTGCGGATGTGTTATATCCCTCTTGCTGCGCATACTCGAGAAGCAAGCTGCGAAGCATTTTCTTTCCTCGGTGCAATCCACTCATGACAGAACCGTCAGGAATGTCGAGCACCTTTGCAATCTCTGCGTAAGACAAACCCTCAACAACGCGATAGTAAACAATCATTCGCCAGTTTTCAGGAAGCTCTGCCAGCGCGCGCTTCACTGCGCTCGATGGCATTGCGTCAATTGCTTCGACTTCGGCAGACCGGTTGGCCACCGAAGTTAGAGACTCTGCGCCACCAACCTGCCAGTCTTCGAGCTCATCGAGTGCGGTTTTTGCCTGGTCTTTGCCACGCTTCACACTGTTGTTGATGTTGGTGTTGCTCAGAATTCTGAACAGCCAAGCCTTTAGGTTGGTGCCCTGCTCGAACTGGTTGAAAGCTTTGAAGGCCTTCACCATGGTTTCTTGCACTAGATCTTCGGCATCGGTGGGGTTCTTGGTCTTCTGCATTGCCACACCGTATAGCTGGGGCATGTATTGCAAGGCCTGCTCTTCGAACAGGCGGACCTTCAGTGCCTCGGGAGTCTCTTTTGTGCTCATTGCGTTTGAGTCTATCCGTGCGTGCCTGAAGGGCTTTCTCGCTGCAAAAGTTGCCATGTGACCTCTCTGTACCTGCCAAATCGTCACTTCGTGGGCGGCGCTGTGGCTGATAACTTAGAACCAATGACTTCTGCCTCTTATTCCCCCAGCGGCTCGCCTTGGCCTGCCCCGCTGGCCAGAGGCCCGATTCAGGCCACGGTTTCACTGCCCGGCTCGAAGTCTCTGACCAACCGCGAACTGGTGCTCAGCGCCTTAGCCACCGAACCAACCCGACTGACCTCACCCCTAGCTTCGCGCGATAGTCGCCTGATGATCGAGGCCCTTCGCGCTCTCGGCACCGAGATCAGCATTGAGCCAAACGGCGACATTCTTGTAATTCCGCACGCTTTTGATAAGGCAGCCAAGATCGACTGCGGGCTCGCCGGCACCGTCATGCGATTCGTTCCGCCGATTGCCGCTCTTTCGACCGAGGTCATCGACTTCGACGGTGATAAAGCCGCCCGCAAACGCCCAATGGATGTCACGCTAAGTTCACTTCGCGACCTCGGGGTTTTCGTAGTCGACGATGTGAAAGGCGTGTTGCCGTTTTGCATCCATGGCGAAGGTTCAATTGCCGGCGGCGAACTTACTATCGATGCCTCGAGCTCATCGCAGTTTGTCTCGGGGCTGTTGTTGGCCGCGGCACGCTTTGAAAACGGATTAGTTTTGCGTCACGAAGGTGACCACCTGCCATCGATGCCACACATCGAAATGACTCTCGACTGTTTGAACAAGCGCGGAGTTAAGACTCATTCACCAGAGCCGATGGTTTGGGTTGTTGAGCCGGGTCCAATCTCTGGCGGAGAATTCGCGATAGAACCCGATCTCTCTAACGCAGGACCATTCTTGGCAGCGGCGATGGTTGCCGGTGGCAGCGTCACTGTGCCGCACTGGCCAACTAGCACAACCCAGGTCGGCGATGAGTTCGACGGCATCTTGCAGCAGATGGGTGCGATTGTCACTCGCAACGAACACGGATTGACAGTTACCGGTAACGGCACGATACACGGAATTGACATTGACCTCTCCATCGGTGGCGAACTCACTCCGGTGATCGCAGCGCTGGCCGCACTTGCCGATTCACCATCGCGCATCAGCGGAGTTGCACACCTGCGCGGTCACGAGACCGATCGCTTGGCTGCGCTGGTTGCCGAGATAAACCGCATCGGCGGCATCGCTCGCGAGACTGCCGACGGCCTCGAAATCGACCCGAGCCAGAATCTAACCGGTGGGCTTTGGCGCACCTACGAAGATCACCGCATGGCTACCGCTGGCGCAATCATTGGGCTTCGGGTGTCGGGCATCGAGATCGAAGACATCACCACAACTTCGAAAACCATGCCCGAGTTCGACAAGCTTTGGCTAGAGATGCTCGGCAAATGAGCTGGCTCTATGAGCCTGAGTCTGGCGCAAACGATCTAGACGAAACCGACGTGCGCGTTCGCCCAAACCCGAAGGGCAACAAGCCGCGCACCAAGATCAGACCAGACACCACAGATGCGCCTACCGGAATGATTCTCGGAGTCGACCTCGGTCGCTATCGAGTTTTGCTTGATGGCGAGGCACGCGTTGTCGATGCAACCATGGGCAAAGAGATGCGCAAGGCGGGTGCCGTGGTCGGCGACCACGTTGCTCTCGCAGGTGACCTGAGTGACACCGTCGGTGCCCTGGCTCGAGTGGTTCGTGTTGAACCCCGTTCGTCTTTGCTTCGCCGAAGTGCTGACGACAGCGACCAGGTTGAGCGCGTGATTGTTGCCAACGCAACGCAGATGCTTATTGTCACAGCAATCGCAAACCCCGAACCGCGCACGCGTTTGATTGACCGCTATCTTGCCGCAGCTTTTGATGCTGGCTTGCAACCGATTCTCTGCATCACAAAGATAGACCTCGCAGACCCCGCAGAGTTTTTGGCGAACTTCGATGGTTTAAGCATTCCAGTGGTTTTGAACCGCAGCGACGAACCGAGCATCGACGAGCTGCGGGTGTTGCTGAAGAACCAGCGCACTGTTGCGGTTGGTCACTCGGGTGTTGGCAAGTCGACTCTCGTGAACGCTCTCGTTCCTGATGCAGACAGAGCAACCGGAATCGTCAACGAGGTAACCGGGCGCGGACGACACACATCCAGTTCGGTTCGCGCTATTCGGTTGCCAGAAGACTTTGGCGACGCGTGGGTTATCGACACTCCTGGCGTTCGCTCGTTTGGCCTTGGGCATGTGCGGCCAGAGAACATCTTGAAGTCTTTCGAAGATCTCTATGCAGTAATCGAAACCTGCCCTCGAGACTGCAGCCACCTGAGCGATGCTCCCGACTGCGCGCTCGATGCTCACATCGCAGAGGCCGCAGCCACGACTAACCCCGACGAAAAGTTTGCGCGCCGAGTCGACTCTTTGCGCAGGCTGATGTCTTCGCTGAGCACTGCTGGCAAAACCGACGACTAGTTGCACACAGCCGCTTAGCTCGCCCAATTCTTCACAGATGTCAGAGCAACCAACTTCTGAAGTGCCGTAAAGCAGAAACTTTGTTTGCCGAGCGATAAGTGTGTGAATTGCTTAGCCCGGCTAAAGAAAAAAGCCCCAGTATGAGCTGGGGCTAATTCTGACGCTGAGAGGCGCCTAGTCAGATTCCCACAGAGGAATCTAAGACGTGGAACTCTTAGATTAAATCACGGCTTGATAGCCCACTGTCAAGCCTGTGGGAAGATGGCTTTTCGCCTTTTCTGGATCACACCTAGAGAAGAACTCCCCCTGATGGATAAGTCCAAATTGGTGGAACTCATCAAGTTAGTAGCGAAGATGATCATCATTTTCATCGAACTACTGGTTCTGCTGAGGTAAAGCCCGGTGGCGGCTTTGCTCTGCAAAGTCGCCACTGTTCCCACTCAATTCTGCGGAAAACCCAGGTTTATTCCGCCGTGGCTCGGGTCGAGCCAGCGAGACGTGATGGCCTTGCCGCGGGTGTAGAAGTGAACGCCCTCGACACCGTGCGCTTTTGTGTCGCCGAAGAGCGAGTTCTTGAAACCGCCAAACGAATAGTAGGCAACCGGCACCGGAATCGGAACGTTGATGCCAATCATGCCGACTTCGATTTCATTCTGAAAGCGTCGAGCGGCTCCACCGTCGTTCGTGAAGATTGCCGTGCCATTGCCAAACGGTGAAGAGTTGATAAGTGCAACACCCTCATCAAATGACTTCACTCGAACAATCGACAGCACCGGGCCGAAAATTTCTTCGGTGTAGACCTTCGAGCTGGTTGGCACCTGATCAATCAAGGTTGGGCCTAGCCAGAAGCCGTTCACGTCACCGTCGAACTCTTGATTGCGTCCATCGACGACCACGCGAGCGCCATCGGCAACCGCGATGTCGATATATGAGGCAACCTTGTCGCGATGCTCGCGAGTGACCAGAGGGCCCATGTCGCAACCGCGGCGACCGTCACCGGTGCGCAACTTGCTCATGCGCTCGGTGACCTTGGCAATCAAAGTATCGGCAACGGGCTCGACGGCAACGACAACCGAGATTGCCATGCACCTCTCACCTGCCGAACCAAAGCCAGCGTTAATTGCCGAGTCGGCAACCAACTCGAGATCTGCATCTGGCAAGACGAGCATGTGGTTCTTCGCACCGCCCAAGGCCTGCACGCGCTTGCCGTGCTTAGCGCCGGTCTCATAGACATACTTGGCAATCGGTGTCGAACCAACAAACGAGACTGCCTGAACATCCGGGTGAGTGAGCAACCCGTCGACAGCCTCTTTGTCACCATTCAAAACGTTGAAGACACCGGATGGCAGCCCGGCTTCGCGCCAAAGCTCAGCCATCCAGATTGCCGCGCTCGGGTCTTTTTCGCTCGGCTTCAAAACAACGGTGTTGCCGGCGGCAATCGCAATCGGAAAGAACCACATCGGCACCATTGCCGGAAAGTTGAACGGGCTGATGACCGCAACCACGCCAAGTGGCTGGCGAGTCGAGTAGACATCGACACCGGTCGAGGCGTTCTCGGTATAGAAGCCCTTGAGCAGATGCGGCATGCCACAGGCAAATTCGACTACCTCTTGACCGCGAGTGATCTCACCGAGAGCGTCAGACAAAACCTTGCCGTGCTCACTCGTGATGATTTCAGCTAGCTCTGGCTTGCGCTCATTTAGCAATTCGCGAAACTTGAACAGCACCTGCTGACGCTTTGCCTGAGGCACGTCTTTCCAAGTGGCAAAAGCGCTGCTCGCAGCAGCAACGGCTGAGTTGATCTCGGCCTCATTAGCAAGCGCTACCTGTTTGGTCACAACCCCGATAGCCGGGTCATAGACCGGTGCGGTTCTGCCCGAGTTGCTTGCTACATGCTTGTCGGCAATCCAGTGCCCAACAATTGGCTGGTTCATTTCTTGGCCTTCTTTGCGATTTTGGCGGCTCTTTGTAATTCGATCTCGGCGAGACGAACACGGATGAGTTTCTTTACGAGAGACTTTGGCAGTGGCTTGTCGACAGCAAATTGCATGCTGCCCTTAGACACTGTGTACCCTGCCAGCTCGTCTTGCAGTTGAACAAAAACGTTGCTGCTGTATGGCGACCAGTTGATGTGGTTCTTGAACGGTGCGATGCAAACGAAGATCCAGCCATCCTTAACAAAGGCCGGCATTCCGTATTTGATGGTCTGATCGGCGTCTGGAACCACCTCGAGAATGCGTCGACGCATCTCTTCTAGGGTCGAGCGCTTGGGCTCATCGACCGTCGCAAAGAACTTGTCGATCTCTGATTTAGGCATAAAGCCAAGCCTATTGGGTGGCTTCTGAAGAAGGATTCGTGGCTAACCCTTGAAGGTGATAAACACGAGACCGACTTCTGTGGTCTTGGTTGTTTTCACAGTCGTAACTGACGTCTTCGAAGTTCTTCCTAGCTTGGTGATGCTTGTCTTGGCATAAGCACAAGAATTCTGGGCACGCAATTTGTAAAGAGCCAAGTCTTTTGCGGTGGTTTTTGTCGAATAGGCGGCGGTGCAAGAAACCTGCTTTACCCGAGGGTCCTTGACCTTTGTAGCGATCCAGCTGCGCTGACTGGTGGTCAGTGCAGTCGACTTGGATGAAAAGGTGGGCAACTGCACTTTGGCGTTCAGAATGACCACGGCAGTTGGTGTTGGGGTTGGCGTGGGTTTTGGTGACGCTGTAGCAGTAGGAGTGGGTGAGGCGGTTGGGGTTGGCGAGGCTGTAGGGGTAGGCGATGATGTCGGCGCTGGACCAGGCACAGACACAACTGGGTTCGACGGACCTGGGCCATATTGTGCCCACGCTGCGCGCAGCTGTTTAGATCTTGCGCCCAAGTATGAGGCCAGGTGCACGCCCAATTGGTCGTATTCGAATCCATAGACAGTTCTAAACACGTTGGCATTCGCTATGCGCTCAGATGCATTGTTCGCACCCTTGGTCTGCAGAAGGCCTTTCATCCAGTCGACATACTTCTGATGTCCATACTTTGAAACCAGCCACTCACTTACCAGGGTTCCGACCGCGTATTGATCCCAAACGGTACCTCCCCTGGTGAGCATGGTCTGAATGTCAAATACGTTTCCGCTCTCGAAAAGATCTAGCATCTTCAAATCGCCAAATTGATAGCCGTTGTAAATATCGAACTGTGTGGCTTGCCCGGCAATCGATTTGTTGATGGTCAAAAGCGTTGGGTCATCGGGAGCGATTCCCAAAGCGAGGCCATAGAAATTTGCTTGGCCTTCGATCAACCAGGGAACCGTTCCTAGAAACAGAGCTGGGTTCTGTGCGTATTGAATCCAGTGACTGTATTCGTGTGGACCAACCTGTTGATCGTTAATTCCGCTATCGCTGCCATTTTTCACACATTGAATAAAAACCTGTTTCTGATCTGCCATGAAGGCAAGCGCGAAACCACAAGAGTTTCTCTCAATCCAAGAACGAATTCCCCCTGGAATACTGTTGCTCCAAGATGGTTGCTGACTTATCGCCTGTTCGGCCCAAGTGGCATCATTCTGAGTCAGATACATAACCGTGACGTCGACCGGGTTGTATTCGGAAAACCAGAAGTCCGCCGCTTTTTGAACCAGGGCTTTCTCTCGAGTGAGAGTTGCATTCGTGACGGTTGGTGAAGTGATGTAGTTGATGCCATAAACCCTGCTCGATGGCGTATAGCCATTGAATATGGCCGAGTAGGCGCTCATTGGGTTGGCGGGCTGAATGCTAGACCCAGCAACCGGCTCGCTAATCGCCGATGACGGGCTGTAAGCATCACGCCTTGCGGTCACGAGCACCTGCAGCGCCTTACCAACATCAGTGTTTCTGACCGTGTAGGTGGCAGAAGTTTCAGTAGCTATAGGCGCATAATCGCTGAACCATTGATAAGTGAGGTTGGCCAGTGGATCCGTGCCAGTTGTTCTTGCCGTCAGAGTGCTGCCGACAGTCTGTGTGCCAAGAATTGTAGGTTTAGCCATCACAAGTTGATATGGCACCGTAGTTCTGAGTTTCTTGGACTCGCTGAAAACAAATCCGTTTGCGTAGGTCACATGGTAAGCGCCCCAAATTGTTTGCCCCGCGTCTGCGGCTTGCAGGCGATAGCTGATGTTGCTGGCCCCGGCAATTAGTGTTCCGTTTCGATACCAAGAAAACTTCGCGTCAACGGTGCTTCCAAAGTTGGTGTTGTAAGGGTTACAAGAGAACCAAATTGTCCAACCAATTGTTGGAGTTTCCACCTGACTGGCGCGCGGTGCAAAACATCCGGGTTGCGACACAGATTCGTCGCCCCAGGTCATATTGCCCGAACCGTTGGGCAGTGACCCGAAGACAGTTGCTCCAGCTGCCACAATTACCCGATTCGCAAAGCCGGCTTTGCTTAGCGTGATTCTTGCGCTAATAACTTTGCCCACGTGCGCGGCGGTTAGGTTGAGAGTTACCGACTGCTCTGCGTCAAGCTTGACCGCATCGGCAAACCATTCGAAGGTTGCGCTGACAGCTGTGTCTTCGCTCGGATAAATTGCAGTGACTGTTCCACCGAGTCCAAAGTAGCCAGCAAGCAA
>CAIKYE010000273.1 GCA_903831585.1 uncultured Micrococcales bacterium
CGCTAATTGGCATGCTCATATGCCAACCTTAGGCCGACTTTGGCCACCTGCCGACTTTGGTAGATTTCAGTTGTGCGCAATCTTTTGTACCGCCTCTACGAGGGTCAGCTCGAACGCGGCTTGGCCTCGGCAGACCTTCCGAAACACGTAGCCGTGATGCTCGATGGCAACCGTCGCTGGGCAGAACGTAGGCAAGGCGCAAAGGCCTCGGCCGGACACGCAGCCGGTGCACTAAAGATCTTCGAGTTTCTAGAGTGGTGCGACGAGATCGGCATCAAGAACACCACGTTGTACATGCTCTCGACCGACAACCTACTCAAACGATCTTCAGACGAGTTGCAAGACCTGCTCAAGATAATCGGTCAGGTGGCAAGCGAGTTGGCCAAACGAAAGCGCTGGCAGGTTCGCCTGGTTGGCGACCGCGCGGTATTGCCCGAGGCCCTTCGAAACTCAATCGAAGCCGCCGAGAATTCAACGGCAGCCTTAGATAAACCCATCGTGAACCTAGCCGTCGGCTACAGCGGTCGAACCGAAATCGCAGATGCCGTTAAGAGCAT
The DNA here is from genome assembly GCA_903831585.1 of uncultured Micrococcales bacterium. GTDB lineage: Bacteria > Actinomycetota > Actinomycetes > Actinomycetales > Microbacteriaceae > Rhodoluna. Next base: position 558 of record CAIKYE010000273.1, read on the forward strand.
CATCAAGCAGCACTCGGGCAGCGGCAAAACCATTGACGAACTGACCGAGTCGCTCACCCCTGAGTTGATTGCCGAGCACCTCTATACCGGCGGACAGGCAGACCCCGATTTGATCATTCGAACCTCGGGCGAACAGCGCCTAAGCGGCTTCTTGCTCTGGCAGAGCAGCAACAGCGAGCTCTATTTCGAAGAGGCGCTGTGGCCCGACTTTCGCAAGGTCGATTTCTTGCGAGCCATACGTGCTTTTGCCAACCGCAACCGTCGATTTGGCGCTTAGCGCGCTGTCGCTTCGGCGCTTAAACCCCTCGCGAGGGTAAACAAAGTATTACGAATAACGCGGTCGGGCGTGTCGTTGTAAGCGCTTAGGTAGCCACGGGTTTACATTCGCCTCAGGATAAAAACATAAGGAGCACCCGTGGCCCGAACCGGTTCAACTTCGACCACCAGCAAAGCCAAGCCTGCAGAGGCTTCGAAGACGAAACCGGATGTCGCCACCAAGACATACGTGATCGACACATCGGTGTTGTTATCTGACCCACGTGCCCTGTTCAAGTTCAAAGAGCAAGAAGTTGTGATTCCGATCATCGTGATCAACGAGCTCGAGAAGAAACGCCACGACCCCGAAATTGGTTACTACGCGCGCCAGGCACTTCGACACCTAGATGACCTTCGCGCCGAACACGAGCGCCTCGACTTTCCGATGCAGGTTGGCGAGGGCGGAACCCTTCGCGTAGAACTTAATCACGTCGACCAATCGGTTCTGCCGAGTGGAATGCAACTCGGCGACAACGACTCAAGAATTTTGGCTTGCGCCTTCAACCTCGCAGGCGAAGGTCTCGACGTCACCGTGGTTTCGAAAGACCTTCCAATGCGAGTCAAGGCAGCTGCTCTTGGCATGCACGCCGAGGAGTACCGCAACGACATCGCCGCCGACTCCGGTTGGACCGGCATCAGCGAAATAACTCTCACCGGCGACGAGGTCAACGACCTATACGACACCGAAGTGATTAAGCACAACGGCGTTGCCGAGATGCCAATCAACACCGGGCTCATCATTCACTCGGAGCGCGGCAGCGCCTTGGGTCGCGTCGAGGCAGGCTCGAAGATCAAGCTCGTGCCGGGCGACCGCGATATCTTCGGCTTGCACGGCCGCAGCGCAGAACAGCGCCTTGCAATTGAAATGTTGCTCGACCAAGAAATTGGCATCATCTCGATGGGTGGTCGCGCCGGAACCGGAAAGTCTGCGCTCGCGCTTTGCGCGGGACTCGAAGCAGTTCTCGAACGTCGTCAGCACAAAAAAATTATGGTGTTCCGACCGCTATTCGCAGTC
>CAIKYE010000274.1 GCA_903831585.1 uncultured Micrococcales bacterium
CGAGCAGGGTAGGCATATCGCAGAACTCGTCTTTGGGAATCAGGTCGAGGGCCGAAGGGCCGAGAACATAGATGCCAGCTGAGACCATCGAGCGGTGCACCGGCTTTTCGCTGATCGACTCGACCTCGTTGCCGTCGATGTTGACCACGCCGTAGGGCACCTGAAAGCTGTATTCCCGCACACCGAGGGTGGCCGCGGCGGCCTGCTTTTTGTGAAACTTGAGCACCTGACGCAGGTCGCAGTTGGTAAGCAGGTCGCTGTTCATAACCACAAAGGGTTCGCCAATCGTGCCGGCCAACTGGGCAAGAGCACCTGCGGTGCCAAGCGGCTGAGTCTCTTCTAGGTAGCTGACCTTGAGCCCGAGCCAGGCACCATCCTTGACGTGATCACGAATTACCTCGGCAAGGTAGTTGACCGAGATGTAGATGTTTCTGAAGCCCTGGGCGTGCAGCTTACGCAGAATTATTTCGATAATCGGCTGATCGCCAATCTTGAGCATCGGCTTTGGGACGTCTTTGGTTAGCGGAAACAGTCGAACGCCTTTGCCACCGGCCATCAGCACAACCGGAGTCGAGATTTCGGCGGCAACCAGCATGTCTCTGTCGGTAAGCAGGCCGATCAGTTTTCCGGTTGCGTCGATAACCGGAAGTTGGTGAATCGACTTCGAGAATTCGCGCGCCATGACTTCTTGCGGATCTTCGTCTGGCGATGCAACGTGCGGTGCCTTGTTCATGACTTCGGCAACCGATGCGTCGAGTGCTAGTCCGCGAAGCAATCCGCGGCGAACATCACCGTCGGTCACGGTGCCGAGTAACTTTGAGTTTTCGTCGACGACAAGTGCAATCTGTTTTGCGCCGACGTTGATTGCTTCGATGGTCTGCAACAGGGTTGCGTTCTGGCTAACTGTGAGTGACTTCAAATCGGTAATCACGATTAGACTCTCCACTTCGATACTGCCGGGACACCGACGGCGAAGTGATCGTCGGGCACATCATTCAAAACAACTGCTCCAGCGCCAATAATACAGTTCGAGCCAATAGTGACTCCCTGAAGAACGGTTGCGTTGGCACCGATGTGTGTCAAATTGCCAACGGTTACATTGCCGGCAAGCACGGCACCGATTGAAATGTGGCAGTGCGCGCCAATCACATTGTGGTGTTCGACGATTGCGCCGGTGTTGACAATAGTGTTGTCGTCGATCTTGGCATCTGTATGAACAACGGCCATGTGCATAACCTGCACACCCTCGGTAACAGCTGCGCTATCGCTCACGTGCGCTGTGCGGGCCACCAACTGCAAGAAGTTGAAACCGGCTGCCTTGAACTTCACAAACACCGAAGCGCGAAGTGAAAGGTCGCCAGACGAACCAATACCGTTGATTAGCAAGAACTCTTCAGGGTTCAACGCCAAAACCTGTTCGTCGGTGAAGCGCTGCAGCGCACCCTCGAGAAGCAGGCCGGCATCGCTCGGCGCAACATAGCCGGCCAGGTCGTGCCCGGCCTCAGTCAAAAGCTCTTGAAGCACGCGGGCATGACCGCCGCCGCCAACCATCAGCAGGTTGGGCATAGGCAACTGGGTGTCTTTAGGCAACGTATTCGCCAACTTCATAGTCTTTTGCGGCGGTCGTGCCGACCACCTCATAGAAGTCAAAGCTGGTGCGACCGGCACCTGGGCGGCGGCATTCGAGGTCTGCCTCGCGAATAACCGAACCTGCGGCAATCGGGTTCTTGGCAACCAGCGAGCGACGAACGGCGGCGCGGTTCGAGACTTCGATTGGCTGGCACTCTTTGATTGATTCGCCGAGAGCAACAGTCGCATCGCGAATCTGCGAGACGAGCGACTTCAACTCCTGCGGGTCGAGTGACGCCATGTGGTCGGGGCCATCCATGGTCTTATCTAGAGTGAAGTGCTTCTCAATAACGGTTGCGCCGAGCGATACTGCGACCACCGATGCGAGCGTGCCGCTCGAGTGATCGCTGTAACCAACCGGCAAGCCGAAGCGCTCGGCAATCAGGTTGATTGCCTTCAGGTTCAAAATGTCGAGCTCAGCCGGGTACTGAGTTGTGCAATGCAAAATCGTCACCTTGTCGCGCATGATCTGCTGCACACGTGCATCGCCCCAGGCGCGGTCAAGGTTTTCTGCGGTTGGCAGTGTCTGCACTTCAAAC
>CAIKYE010000275.1 GCA_903831585.1 uncultured Micrococcales bacterium
AAGTCACTGCGCAACTATCCAGACGTCAACGAGGTTTTCAACCGCGACGGTGCCGATGCAATGCGCTGGTTCTTGCTCTCGTCACCAATTCTTCGCGGTGGCAATCTGAGTGTTACCGAGCAGGGCATCCGTGAGGGAATGCGCCAGTTTGTGTTGCCACTTTGGAACACCTATTACTTCTTCACGCTTTACGCGAATGCAAGCAATTACGAAGCGAAGACGTCGTTTGGCAGCACCGATGTGCTCGATCGCTATCTGCTCGCCAAGACCAGGGTGCTAATCGAAGATGTTGAAGCCGACTTCAATCGCTACGACTCCTATGCCGCTGCTGGACGTCTTCGCGACTTCGCCGATGCACTGACCAACTGGTATGTGCGCCGCTCACGCGATCGCTTCTGGAACAACGACAGCCAAGCCTTCGACACTCTTTATACCGTGCTCGAGATTCTCAGCCGCCTGGCTGCTCCGCTGGCTCCTATGGTCACCGAAGAAATCTGGCGCGGACTAACCGGTGGCCGCAGCGTTCACCTACAGTCCTGGCCAGCCGCCGGTCAGGTGCCAGCAAACCCCAAGTTGGTAGAAGCCATGGATGAGGTGCGCTCGATCAGCTCGGTTGCTCAGAGTCTTCGCAAGCTAAACGGGTTGCGCGTGCGTTTGCCGCTGGCAACCCTGAACGTTGTAACCAAGAACGTTTCGGCACTAGAAGACTTCTCAGATCTGATTGCCGACGAGTTGAACGTCAAGCAGGTTCGACTAGTCGAACTGTCGCTCGATTCGACGTCTGAGTTCGGCGTTGTCAAACGACTAACCGTCAACTCGCGCGCCGCTGGCCCGCGCATCGGCAAGAGCGTGCAAGCCGTGATTCAGGCTGCAAAGGCGGGTGACTGGAGCGAGAAAGACGGCACTGTAGTTGCCGGTGGTGTTGCGCTCGAAGTGGGCGAATACGAAATCGATCTCGTGGCCGACATGACAGATGCGCTCGATGGTGTCGAGAAGACCGAGTTCATCGGGATACTCTCCAGTGGCGGTTTCGTGATTCTCGATGGCAAGGTCACCCCGGCACTCGCCGCAGAGGGATTGGCGCGTGACGTCATCCGCGCTGTTCAGCAAGCTAGAAAAGATGCCGACTTCGAAGTTAGTGATCGCATCAAGCTCAGCGTCGTTGCAGACGCAGAAGTTATTGCCGCTGTGCAAAACCACGTCGAGCTAATCAAGGGCGAGACTCTCGCGCTCGAATTCGAAGCAAGCGTTGGCGATGCCCAGAACGCCGTCGAGGTAGGCGAGGGGCAGCAAATTCAAATCTCGGTCGCGAAGATCTAGCGAGCAAACTTGACAACAGACAGCTACTGGGCGACCAAGGCAGACGAAGTCATGGATGCGCTGCTAACGCGAATTCCAGAAAACAAACTGCGCCCGAGACTCGAACCGACTCGTCGCGCGGTCGAGTTGCTCGGTGACCCGCAGAAATCTTATCGAGTGATTCACATCACCGGAACCAACGGCAAGACCACCACCACGAGAATCATCGAGCGCATTCTTCGCGAACTCGGACTTCGCACCGGTCGCTTCACCAGCCCTCACCTGGTTCGTCTGAATGAGCGCATGGCAATCGACGGCGAGCCGGTCGGAGACCAGCAAATGGCAGAGATTTGGGCAGATATCGAGCCAATCCTGGCCATGGTCGATGCAGAACTCGAGGCGGCTGGCGACACCAAACTAACCTTCTTCGAGGCCCTAGCGGTGCTCGGCTTTGCCATCTTTGCCGATGCTCCGGTTGATGTTCTCGTGCTCGAGGTCGGCATGGGCGGCGAGTGGGACTCAACCAATGTCGCCGACGGCGATGTTGCCGTCTTCACACCGATCTCGATTGATCACGCCGAGCGCCTTGGCAACACCGTTGCCGAGATCGCAAAAACCAAGTCGGGAATTATAAAGCCCGGTGCAATAGTCGTATCGAGCGCACAACCCCCAGAGGCACTTGCAGTTATCGAAGCGAAGACGAGCGCAATCGCAGAAAGAATCGCTGTTTACGGTCGAGATTTTGAGGTGCTCGATGTTGAGCCTGATTCAGCCGGCCAGCGTTTCTCGGTGAAGACACTAACCAGCGAATACCGCGATTTGTTTTTGCCGCTGCACGGCGAGTACCAGGCAGAGAATGCGGCCTTGGCAATTAGCGCTGTCGAGGCGTTCTTCGGTGCGAGCAACCGTTTGTTCGATGACGTTCTTCGGGTTGCAATTGCAGACTCGACTTCTCCCGGTCGTCTGCAGGTTGTGTCTCGTGACCCGCTAACAATTCTCGATGCCGCGCATAATCCCGGTGGGGCAGAGGTGCTCTCTCGAGCCATGAAAAAGTCTTTTGGTTCTCCAGAGACCGTTTGCGTAATTTCAATTCTCAATGACAAGGATGCCGGTGCCTTGCTCGAAGCTTTAGATGACACCGCAAAGACCTTCGTGATAACTAAATCGACTTCGCCCCGAGCAATTGAAGTCGAAGAGCTTGCCGCAATTGCAAAGAGAGTCTTTGGTGAAGGCCGAGTTAGAACCGCGAGCAGCGCTCTGACAGCCATGACGCTCGCGAGACAACTCGTTTCTACTGGCGGCGCAATTTTGGTAACCGGCTCGATCACCCTGGTGGGAGATGTCTTGAAAAACATTCAACTAAACGAAACAGAGGGTGAAGGCGATGAAGAATAAATCGATTAAGCGAATGTTGGCCTCGATTTTGCTGGCCTTCGAGTCGTTCATCGTTTTCTTCGCGACTCTGGCCGGATTCGGTCTGAAGGTCGCTGATGGTCCTGTGGTCTGGGCAGTGGGCCTAACCCTCACATTTTTGCTGATAGCAACCCCGGCCATTCTCGGTCGAAAGGGCAGTTACGGCTTCGGCTGGGCTTTGCAGGCCGCCATAGTCTCAATCGGTTTCTGGCTAACCCCGATGTTCTACATCGGCGGCCTATTCGCTTGCATGTGGGCCTGGGCGATGATTGCTGGTTCGACAATCGACCGGGCAAAAATTGCTTACGAGCGAGAAAAGGCCTCGTTCGGGCAGACTGAGAACGTTGAAGTTTTCGAAATCGAAATCGACAAGAAGTAGGAGCTCATTTTGAATCAGCAGACATTGGTGCTAATCAAGCCAGACGGCGTAAAGCGCAATCTAATCGGTGAGATCATCGGTCGCATCGAAGCCAAGGGTTATGGCGTTGTTGCGATGAAGAAGTTCACTCCAACTCGCGAACTGCTGGCCGAGCACTACGCAGAGCACGAAGGCAAGCCATTTTATGAGCCCCTTGTCGAGTTCATGATGAGTGGCGATGTCGTTGCACTGTGCATCGAGGGTCACCGCGTAATCGAAGGTTTTCGATCGCTTGCCGGAGCAACCGATCCGACAGTTGCTGCGCCAGGCACCATCCGTGGAGATCTTGGACGCGACTGGGGTCAAAAAGTTCAGCAGAATCTTGTGCACGGCTCTGACTCAGAAGAGTCGGCCTCGCGCGAAATAGCTCTCTGGTTCTAGCCGATTAGCTCAGGTTGAAGAAGTCCAACCAGAGCGTCCAAAACTGAATTGCGATCACAATTGCAATTGCCAGCACTGTCACTAGTGAAACCAGCCAAGCCCAGTCATAGGCCTTGAAGAAAAAGTTGATCGACTTTGCCGGAACCGGCAAATATCCCTCGCGCGCACCGTGAGTCAAGAGCTGCCAGAACAACGGGATGACCGCAACCCAGGCAATCATGCAGTATGGGCAGAGGGCACCGATGTCAAAAACAGCAGCCTGCACAAGCCACAAAACAA
>CAIKYE010000276.1 GCA_903831585.1 uncultured Micrococcales bacterium
GGCTGAGCATTACCCACATGCTGATATTCACCGCAAATTCAGAGACAGAATTCTTTGTGCTCGCCATAGTCACGGCCCTGGTGAACGGTATTGGTAGCGGGTTAGTGCTCACGCTCGGGGCTGATCTAGCGCCGGTCGACGCACGAAACGAATTTCTTGCCGGCTTCCGCCTCCTCATAGATGGCGGCGTTGCCGCCGCTCCCCCCGCTCTCGCCGTTCTCGCCGCGACCATTGGCTTAGGTGCCGGAATGTTCACTTTCGGAGCTTTTGGTTTGGTCGGTGCATTCTTGCTTCACAGGTACATCCCAGAGTTTGTTCAGCATCAAAAACGCTAGTTTTTGTTCGGCGATAATAGAGGCATGCCTAAGTCACTAGTTCGTGCCGTTGCCCTGCTCGCCGGCCTTTCACTGCTTGCCACTCCGAACCTGGCTTGGTCTGCACCAGCCCCCAAAGGCCCAACAGCGGCCGAAGCTGCCGCCCTGGCCCGAGAGAGTGTGCGCAGCCCGATGGCGGCAGACAGCATCTACTTCGTGATGACAGACCGCTACGCAAACGGTGATACCTCTAATGATCGCGGTGGTCTGACAGGTGATCTCTCACTGACGGGCTACGACCCAACTAGCGACTCCTACTCTCACGGTGGTGACCTCAAAGGTTTGACCGGCGGTTGCACCACCGGCGAAGGCGTTGCTCGAATCAAGAAAATGGGTTTCACCACTATCTGGGTTACCCCACCCTTCAAGCAAGAGTGGGTGCAGGGCGACAGCGCGGCCTACCACGGATATTGGATCAATGACTTTTTAACCATCGACCCACACTGGGGAACCAATGCCGATTTCAAAGCCCTCGTTGACTGTGCTCACTCGCAGGGAATTAAAGTCGTTCTCGACATTGTCTTGAACCACACCGGCGATGTAATCAAATACAACGGCAGCGGCAAGGCTGCAATTCCTGCCGGACGCCAGAACGCAAAAAACCCGGCTTGGCTAAACAAGCTCACCAACTACCACAACCGAGGAGACGTTCAGGATTGGAACGACAAGTTCTGGGCACAAAACGGCGACTTCTTCGGTCTCGACGACATTAAGACAGAAAACCAAGAAGTCATTGACGGTTTCGCAGCTGTCTATTCACAGTGGGTCAACGACTACGGAGTTGACGGTTTCAGAGTCGATACCGCAAAGCACGTTGACGATGCATTCCTAGGCAAGTGGTGGCCGAAGGTTGTTTCGGCAACGAAAGCTAAGAACCCAAACGTGTTTGCTTTCGGTGAGGTATTCGACAGCAGCCAGGATGTTCTCTCTGCATTCGTGCGTCAGCGCGGCCTACCTTCAGTTCTCGACTTCGGCTTTCAAACTGACGGGGTTCTTTATGCAGGTGGCGACGGCGATGCCGGAAACTTGCTCTATGTCTTGAAGCAGGACGACAAGTACACAACCGCAACCAAGAACGCCTACAACCTGGTCACATTCTTGGGTAACCACGACATGGGTCGAGTGGCTTACCTCTTGCTCAAGAGCGGCGCAAAGACTGACACCCTGCTAGCCAGCACCCTCTTCGCACACGACATGATGTTCTTAACCCGAGGCACTCCAGCGGTTTACTACGGTGACGAAGTTGGAATGATCGGCTTCGGTGGCGACAAAGCTGCTCGTCAAGATATGTTCAGCACCCAGAACGTTGAGTGGCAGCGCGAAGCTCGAGTCACTGGTGGTGCGATTGGCACCAAGTCGGCCCTCACAGACATGACCAACCCGATTCTGGTTCGCATTCAAAAGCTCAACGAGCTTCGCGCGAAGTACCCAGCTTTGGCTAGCGGAGCCCAGATTGTTCGCGGAGCAAACGGCCCGATTTTGGTGTCGAGCCGCATCGACGCCGCCGACAAGCGTGAGTACCTAGTTGGGCTAAACAACGCCAACACGAGCAAGACTCTCAGCGTTAAGACCAGCTCGCCGCTCACGCAGTTCACTTCTGTTTGGGGCGATGCGGCTCCAGTGACCAGCGATGCAAACGGTGTTGTCACGGTGACGGTTGGCCCGCAAGGCGCTGCTGTTCTTCGCGCCGACGCTCAACTACCTCAGCCTGCTGCAGCGGTGAAACCAGTGCTTAAAGTTGCAATCGACAAAGACACCCGTTTGATGAATCTAACCGCGACCCTCGCCACAGCCGACCCGGCAACTGTTTCATTCGCGGTCAAGATCGGCACTGCGAAGACCTGGACCTACATCGGTAGTGACGACGCTGCTTCGTACGCTCTCTTCTGGGAGTATGCCAAGCAGAAGAAGGGCACCTCAATTCAGTTCGTTGCAATTAGCAAGACCACGTCTGGGCTAATCGCGACTTCTGATGTGAAGGTCGTGAAGGTCCCTTAGCCTGCTTTGCTCATCGGGCTGCTGATCTCACACATATTTCGTGTGTGGCCGGCAGCCCGATTAGTTTTATCGGCAACTCAAAGTCAGAACACTTCTCAGACTCGGCGGTCTGCCCAAGCTCTAGTCCAAGCCTTTGGTGCCGCAGAAGTGCTTCTTGGTCGACTTGTGACTGAAGCCTTTGGCGTTGCAAAGCAATTGCACTTAGGTTCGCCGCAGAGCCCGCTAGCGATAGAACTATCAAAAGAAAAACCATGAATAGCAAAAGCATCGAGCCTCTGTCATTAGCAAGCTCCCTGCGCAATCTCAATCACCTGACCCACTCTCGACTCAACTCTTTGAAGGTTGCCAGAGGTACAGTTCTCGTCGAAGGAAATCTTCCACTCGTCTTGATCAAATAGGAAAGCGAGTGCTGTCTGAGCGGCAGCGCTCTTCGCTGCATGAAGCTCGCCGGATATTTGCCAAACCCTGAGGGCATCATTTGCCATGCTCAAAGCCGCCATGCGCGATCTCAAATCACTTTCAAAGTTGGATGAAAGAGCGAAAATCAAGAACAGTCCTGCTGCGAAGAAAACCACAAACTCCAAAACAGAGTTTCCCTGATCACTTCGCAATCTCGAGACTCGATGACACATCGATGACCACCTCTCTCGGCTGAAAGAACAGTAGCGATAGAGGTCGGTAACTGATGCGGAAGTTAACTCGGGAAAACTCTGCTGGCTCGAAAGTTATCTGGCAGTTAGCGCTTATCTGGTCGAGCTGGTCGTGGCAAACCTGCTCGGCTCGCTGCTCGGCTTGAGCGAAGGTGGTGTCGGCAAGGCTCGCAAATCTTGCTGCCGAGATGGCTGTTGTTCGCAGCAGAGTGTCTATGTAAACGTTGAGGCAATAATTGGTGGCTGCAACAACAGCAAGGGACAACGGTATTGCGAGCAACGAAAACTCTGCTACAGCCGAACCCCTGTCGTCGTTCAGGCTCAGCGGGCGTGCACGAGATCGACTGTCTGCTAGAACGTGGAAACCTTGTTCAAGGCTTGCTCAAATACTGTTCGCAGAGCTGGCGCAGCGATAGACCACATCAGCACAACTAAACCGGCGGTCATAAGTGTGATGAGAACCCAACCAGGCACATCCCCCCGCTCGTCATGCACTTTTGACTTCATATTCATTCCTTTCAACTGAAACCCAGATTCAACACCAGAACACTTGGATATAGCGCGAATAGCACGGTGGTTGGCAGGACAAGTGAAACCAGAGGTATCAGCATCTTTGTTTCGTTAGCTCCGGCACGGGCCAAGAGATCATTGGCCCTTCTGACTCGAAGCGCTGCGCTGAGCGAGGTCAGCGATTCAGCCAGTGGCGTGCCCCTCGACATGGCAATAGAAATTTTGTTTGCAAACTCCCTTATTGCCGGGGTTGGCAGCCGCTCACAGAGCGCAGAAAGTTCGCTTGAAACCGTGCAACCCAATTCAACGTTTCGCTGAAAGATTGCAAGCTCTTCTGCTACTCGACCGTTGGCTCTAGACACAACCCTTTCGATAGCCTGTTGCAAAGTGTGGCCGGTGAGAACCGCGATGCAGGCCAAGTCGATTAGATCAGGTAGTTCACTGTCGCTCTGCCTGCGAGCAGTCTTTGGAATGCGGCTTCTTCGCCGCTGAGTGAATACAGGGTTTCCTTCTTGCAGTCCGGTTCCCGGCACCATCAAACGAAGTCGATTACTCAGTTGGTTTCTCGCGCGCAGCAGCGAAATCAAAGCAAAACTGCACAGGAAAGAGAGAGTCGCAAGAAGAACCGGCGCTAATCTCATGCAAGAACTCTTCTCTGTTCGTCGATCGCGCCGATGAGTGAAATCAATCGAATAGCCAGCATCGAAGCAACTAGGCCAGCCAGTAACAAAAGTGAGCCCTGCACCGACGAATAGGCCTGTGCGTTCTCGTTTCGAGTCGCTAAGAGAATTACGATCAGCCAAGGAGCGGCAACCGCCACCTTTGCTGTGCCCCGAACCCATCCTTGCTTTGCGGCAATCTGCTGAAACAATGCGCTGTCATCACGAATGGATTTCGCCTGTTGCCGCAAGGCTGCAACGAATCCTGCGCCGCCCGAATCATTTACGACCCTGAGTGTCTCAACGGTTGAGTCACACATTGCTAAGCCGAACCTGGGCTTTAGTTGCGCGAGAGCGGTGTCAAGGCTGACGCCCCGGTCACAAAGGTCGCAGGCAAAAGCAAAATCAGATGCAACGAGAAGATTCGTAGATTCGCCAAGGTCACGCATCGAATCGAGCAAAGAGATTGAACTTTGGGCAGCCGATTCGAGAGATTCGAGAACGGTTGGCCACTCCTCTTGAATCAAGCGCCCTCTGCTTCGGGCTTTGACGTTCAAATACTCGAGCTCTAATGCAGCCGTTGCCACTGACGCAGAGCTACTGAGTAGCCAGATTTCGAAGAGATCCTGGACAACTACGAAGATCACAATCGGAAGCACACAATAAATGAACTTAAACTTCGCTGAATCTGCCAGACCAGCCTCCTCAAGCCTCTGTCTCAGCCAGCTAGTCACTCTTGCCCATATCGATAAGGTTCACTCGAACCTCGCCCGAGCCAGCCACTCGTTCGACGGCGGCTATCTGACTGACCCTGCGTTGCCCGTTCTCAAGCATTTCGCAGTGCACGACTATGTCTATGCAATCTGCCACAGTTGCCTTAACAAACTCTGCAGAGATATTCGCGCCGGCAAGCAGGGGCAAAGTGCAGAGTTTGTGTATCGCTTCTGCGGCAGAGTTTGCGTGAATTGTGCACAACCCCGGAAGGCCGGAATTCATCGCAATCAGCATGTCAAGGCTTTCGGCTTCGCGAACTTCACCCACTATCAAAAGCTCTGGACGCATTCTTAAACTCTCCTTAACTAAACGGCGCAGCGTTACCTCACCTCGCCCCTCAAGATTTGCCTGCCGAGTCTGTAGTGCAACCCAGTCAAAATTCAAGGCACGTATCTCAAAGGTCTCTTCAACCGTCACCAACCTCTTGGCGGGATTGCTCTCTGCAACTAGCGCGCACAGAAGAGTTGTCTTACCAGCCTGGGTGGCTCCCGAAACGAGAACGTTTCTTTTGGCGCGAACTTGGCCTGCAAGAAACCTTGCCTGCTGAAACGTCATTACGTTTCTCTCGACCAGATTTGCAAGCCTCCAGATTTGCTTTGGAAACTTTCTTATGTTCACCGACCAGTGCTCACGCGCTATGTCTGGAATGATGACGTGCAACCGCGAACCATCGGCAAGAGCTGCATCTACAAACGGAGATGACCTATCTAAACGACGCCCCGAGTGCCTCAGCATGCGCTCAACCAGCGAGCTGATGTCTTCATGGCTAAGCGACAAGAATATTCGCTCTGACAATCCAGCTCTAGAGACGAAAATCTCGTTCGGCCGGTTGATCCAAATCTCTTCAACCGTCTCGTCGTCGAAATATGGTTGCAAAATGCCGAAGCCGAAAACCTTTCGCCTTGCCTGCCCTGCAAGTTCTTGATGCCCGAAGAGATTTAGCCCATTTCTCTGGCTAATCTCGTCAACTGCCCGATCCAGAGCTTCAGAAGAAGAGAGTTGTGTGGCCAATTGTCTAGCCACAGAAGTCACATCACCTTGAGTTGTCGTCATATTTTGCCCTCCCGCTAGCTAAGTTCGCAGAAGAGGAGTTTCACTGCCCGACTTTTCCACAGGGGCAGTTTTCGATTAGGATAGTCAGGTTGCGGGAGTGGCGAAATTGGCAGACGCACTGGATTTAGGTTCCAGCGCCGCGAGGTGTAGGGGTTCAAGTCCCCTCTCCCGCACCAACGAAAAAACCGGTTGTCATTGACAACCGGTTTTTTGCTTAACTTCTTACTTTTGCGATAGCAGCAGCTCTACGGCGCCTCCGGCATTCACAATTCCGATTCCACACATTCCAGTAGTTGAGGTGGCGCACTGTCCGCCAGGCTTGAACGGTTTCACGGTTTTGCTCAAGATTGCCCAGGCTTCGTCAAAAGTTATAGTCGGCTTGATCGAATAGAGCAAAGCAACTATGCCCGAAACCACAGGCGCGGCCATAGAGGTCCCCTCTTCAATTGCATAGGTTGGGCTACCTGGCTTTGACTGTCCGTCGTTGAATGTTGAAAGCAGTTGTCCCTCGGTTTTGGCTGGCGTCTGCGACTGATCGCGATCGTCGCCACCGGGAGCAGAAATATCAACGCCTACGCCCTGAGCGTTTGGCATTGTGTAGTTCGAGTACCAAGCGCGGTCACCACTGAAGCCCGTTGCTCCTACGTTGATAGTTGGAAAACAGTTGCCCGGATACGAGTAGCGGGCATCCGTGTTGAAGTTACCAGCGGCCGAAATCGAAGTCACTCCAGCTGCTTTGGCTGCTTTGAGTGCCTGACCCGTGCTGCCTAAGCGACCACCGCTTGCTATGTCATCGCAAATTGAAACTCCAGAGGTTCCCATCGACATGTTGATCACCTTGGCCGGCGTCGGATTGATTGGAACTCCGGGAACAGATAAACCAGCCGCCCAGTTGATTGCGGCAATAAGGTCGGCCGAGGTTCCACCGTCTGTGCCCATGGCGCGAACCGGTTGAATCAAAACATTCGGCGCCACACCAGTGATGCCAATTGTGTTCGAAGCTGCAGCGATGATTCCAGCGACGTGAGTACCATGCCAAGAGCTCTCGACAAAGTTGCCGCGCGAATCTGTATAGAAGTCACCGGGATCCGATGGGTCGGCATCCCAGCCGTCGCCATCATTAGAGCGGGTTTTGTTGCTCACGAAGTCGTAACCAGACACCAACTGAGAGTCGAGATCTGGGTGCGAAGTTATTCCGCTGTCTAGCACTGCAACCACAACTGATTTGCTACCGCGTGTGTATTTCCAAGCCGTTGGAAGGTTGATTCCGTATTCGGCAAACAGGTGCCATTGGCTTGAGTAGTACTCGTCGGCCGGTTTGAATTCGGTAACTGCGCTTGTTGAGCCACGGGTATTGGTGGCAACCAGCGCAAGTTTGTAATTCACGCCAGCAGATAATCCAGTGAATGCACAAGTGTTTGAAATCGTTGTGCAAGTTGCGCTAGGCAAACCTTCGGCCGATGCGGTTGCCAAATAAGTTACAGGCAGTCCACCTTGCTGAGCGAGGCTCTGCTGAATCCATGAGGGGTTCAGCACGCTGGTGACCACATTGCCACCTGCAAGGATTGGTGCTTGTGGAGCTGTGGTTGGGCGCATTGTGACAACGGCCGATGCGGTTCCAGCTTTAGACGCGGTCTTAAGAGTGGTGACCGCTTTTACGCGAAAAGAGTATTTGGTTCCGGCTTCGAGCGCTGTGTTCATTGTGTAACTAAGTGCGGTGCCGCGCTTGATTGCCGTCCAACTGGTTCCGTTCGTCGAAGAGTATTCGACGATGTAGCCTGTGACCTTCGCCCCGAAGAGACTCTTCGGAGCCTTCCAGGTGAGTCGAACGCTTGCAGTCGTCGGGGTGGCCTTGTTGAAAGCGTCGACCGCCTTGAGCGACTGCACGGCCGAGGCAGCTTTGATTGCGGCTAGAGCGGCACTGCCGCCAACACTAAGACTGGCCGCAGAAAAGTTGTGATTTATTGAAACGAACTCGACGCGAGGATCTTGCTGAAGCGCTTCGGCGATATCGCGAGCCTGAGTTATCGGAAGGTTGTCGGTGAAATCTGCCGTGAATAGATTGTCGCCGAGCGCGTGACCAAAGGTTAGGGCTACTTTTGCAGCATTCGAGCCGGTGGCTAGACCATCGGCAGCGACCGTGTCGACGCCTTCGCGGTACTTGATGATTAGACCAGCGGCGGTGCCCGTTTCAACGAGATCTGAGTTTGACTGGCTAGCGGTAGCGGGTGCAATTAGCCCGATTGACGAGACCAATGCCAGCAGCAAAGCGGCTACCCCACGAAAACGCTTCATAGAGCAAGCCTAAGCGCGGGTTCTGTGAAAAACCTGAGGTTAGATGCTCTTCTGCATCAAGACGGTACCGAGCCAGCGGCCGAACTTGAAACCGACCTTGCCAAGGTGCCCCTGGTGCTTGAAACCGAAGCTCTCGTGCAGGGCGATTGACGACTCTGCACCTTTGTCTGAGATGACGGCAACAATCTCTTTTACGCCGGCCGCTTTGCTCTGATCGATTAGCTCTTGAAGAAGTTTGGTGCCTACCCGCTTGCCGGTTGCCGCGGGACGAAGGTAGATGCTGTTCTCAACCGTGCGACGGTAAGCCGCCTTTTGACGCCACGGTGCAACATAGGCGAATCCGAGAATTTGCTTCGAGTCGGTTTCGGCAACGATGAACGGCAAACCAAGACCCTGAATCCAGTGAAACTTGGTTTCCCAATCGGCGTTGGTCATGGCCTCGAGATCAAAAGTCACAACGCTGTTTGCGATGTAGTAGTTGTATATCTCGGTTACCGAAACAAGGTCGTCAACTAGTGCGGCACGAATGCTAACTTCGGTCGGGCGCTTTTGCTCTTCGCCTTTTGCGCGAAGCTTGCGAACAAGCCTCCAGCGCGATTCAGAGTCGAGAGCCATCGAGAATCCTTTTTTCGAACGACATTTAACAAGACCAATCTATCGGCTGTTCGCCGACGAACTTAAGGGCTTCATTGGTTTTCGAATAAGGCTTCGAACCGAAGAAACCGCGGCGGGCCGAAAGCGGGCTCGGATGCGCGCTCGAAACAACCTGCACATCGGCCAGCAACCGTTGCAGCGCCATGGCTTCGTTGCCCCACAAAATTGCAACCAGTTTTCTGCCGCGAGCGCGATTCAGAACCGAGATTGCCGCATCTGTGAACCTCGCCCAACCTGCATCGAAGTGGGCGGCCGATGTGCCAGAAGAAGTAGTCAGGTGACGATTCAGCAACATTACGCCCTGGCTCGACCAACGCTGCAGATCGCCACCGATCGAAACGTCTTTGCCAAGGTCATCGCGCAATTCGCGCATCATGTTCTGCAAGCTTCTCGGCAGCGGGCTAACCTCGGGCGCAACCGCAAACGACAGGCCAATTGCGTGACCCGGCCCCGGATACGGGTCTTGCCCGACCAACAGGACTCGAACCGAA
>CAIKYE010000277.1 GCA_903831585.1 uncultured Micrococcales bacterium
AAGCGGTAGAACGGTTTAGCCAGAAGAGGCAGCGGTGGGTTTTTGATCCACTTGATTACGTCTCGGGTGTCATCGGTGACAACCAAGTCTTTGTCGAAGCCGCGCAAAGTTTCGAGCAACTCGGCTTCGCTCTGCGGAGCAACATCGAGACCGAGTGGCTTTACAGAAGCGGCCCACAGTCGCACGTATTCGTCGGCCCCACCAGGAATTGGGCGTTTGGAGTAGTTCTGGTGGGTTCGCAAGAAGCTATCCATAAAAGCAACGTGCACCCAGAGCAGCAGGTCTTTGTCGGCAGCCTGGTAGTGGCGACTCTCACCGGTTGAAGTTTGGTACTCGCCCTTCACGCGGGTGTGAAGGCGATTCACACGATCTGCCTCTTTCTGGTTCGACTGAATCGGACCAAAGGTGGTGACGGTGAGCCAACGAATGGTTCCGGCTAGGCGGCCAAGCGGGTCGCCTTTGTAGCGCGAGTGCTGGCGCACGCCGGTTAGCGAACCTGGGTGCAGAGCCTGCATTAGCAGGGCGCGAATGCCTCCGACCAAAGTGGCGAAGTCAGCGTGCACGATCCAAGGGGCTTGGTTTGGCAGGAAGAGCCCGACCTCTTCGCCGTCGGCAACCTGTTTCAACCAGGGTGGTTTGCCCGTGTCTGAGCCAGAGAGCAAGCGCACGAACTTTCTCGCGAGAAAGCTCTGCAGTTTGTTGTTGGGCACAGGGTTTCTAACCCCGACTAGCTCGAGGCTATTCCGCTACTTGGCGAGCAGCGCCTTTACTCGAGGAACGACCTCGTTTGCATAGAGTTCGATGTTGCGCAACATTCGGCTTTGCGGCATCGGTCCGTTTGAATACTTGAGATCGAAGCGCTGAGCACCAACCGACTCGATGGCATAGGCGATCTTCTTGGCAACGGTTTCTGGTGAGCCAACATACATCGACCCGTGCAGCACCTCGCTTATGAATTGACCGTGACTCGCCTCACCCCAACCGCGTTCGCGACCAATGCGCCCAAACGATGCCTGGTAGTAAGGCCAGAACTCTTCGGCGGCTTCGTCGTCGGTTGGTGCGAGATAGCCGGGTGAGTGAATTGAAACCGGCAACGGATCTTTGCCGAGTTCTTGAAGTCGAGTGCGATAGAGACGCGCAAATGGTTCGAACCGCGCAGGGTCGCCACCGATAATCGCGAGCGCCATCGGAATGCCGTGATTTGCTGCACGCACAACCGACTCTGGGCTGCCACCAACACCAACGCGAATTGATAAACCGTGTTCAGTTTTTGGGTAGACCTCTTGATTGCTTAGCGCTGGGCGAGTTGTGCCAGACCAGGTAACCGGTTTCTCTTTTAGCAGTTGGACAAGCAGATCGAGCTTCTCTTCGAAGAGCACGTGATAGTCGCTGAGCGCGTAACCAAAAAGGGGGAAGCTCTCGGTAAAAGAACCGCGGCCAGCCGTGATTTCTGCACGACCGTTTGAAAGTGCGTCGAGTGTTGCGAAACGCTGATAGACGCGAATCGGGTCTTCGCTAGAAAGAACGGTCACACCGCTGCCGAGCTTAATGTTCTTGGTGACGGTTGCGATTCCGGCAAGCACGGTGTCTGGTGCGCTAACCGAAAAGTCATCGCGGTGGTGTTCGCCAACGTTGAAGTGATCTAGACCGAGTTGGTCGGCGAGAATGGCCTGATCGACAATGTCGCGAATGGTCTGTGCATCGCTATTTGGGTTGCCCTGCTCGTCAACCGAACTGTCGCCGAAGGTGTCTAGGCCAAAACGGTAATGCTGTGAAGTCATACTTCAAGTAAACGTTAAGTCTCAGCGATTATTCCACTAAATGATGCCGGCCAACTTGAAGGTCACAAGAAGCATGATCACGCCACCGATTCGATATACCCACACCGACTGCTTCACAGGCCGGTCGTCATAGCGGTCGCCGCCGTGACGGCC
>CAIKYE010000278.1 GCA_903831585.1 uncultured Micrococcales bacterium
GTGCTTGCCGCCATACATCCAGTGCTGACCAATGGCCGAACCGGTGTAAGGGGCAAGGTACTTGAAGCCCGCTGGGTCTGAAGCTGGTGAAGCAACGATGGTTGTGTATTCCATGGCGCCAGCAGCTTCGAGCGAAGCCTTAACCGAAGCAATGGTCGAACCCTTCTGACCGACTGCAACATAGATGCAGCGAACCTGCTTCTTGACGTCACCAGACTCCCAGTTTGCTTTCTGGTTGATGATGGTGTCGATCGCGATAGCGGTCTTACCGGTCTGACGGTCACCGATGATTAGCTGACGCTGGCCACGACCAACCGGAATCATGGCGTCGATGGCCTTGATGCCGGTCTGCAGTGGCTCGTGAACTGACTTGCGGGCCATAACGCCAGGAGCCTGAAGCTCTAGCGCGCGGCGACCCTCTGCCTTGATGTCACCGAGTCCGTCGATTGGGTTACCAAGCGGGTCCACAACGCGACCCAAGAACATGTCACCAACTGGAACAGATAGAACTTCACCGGTGCGGTGCACTTCCATTCCCTCAACGATGCCCTCGAAGTTACCGAGAACGACGGTTCCGATCTCGCGCTCATCCAAGTTAAGAGCAAGACCCAAGGTGCCGTCGGCAAACTTGAGCAACTCGTTAGCCATCGCGCTAGGTAGGCCTTCGACGTGGGCGATGCCGTCACCGGCGTCAATCACGTGACCTACTTCGGTGCGCGAAGCCTTAGCTGGCTCGTAAGACTTTACGAAGTCCTTAAGAGCATCGCGAATCTCGTTCGGGCTGATTTTCAGATCTGCCATCTCGTTCCTCTACTTCTCGGTTTTACCCGTTTTTGCTTGGTTGATTTATCAACCGAAGTTGTTGTCAGCTCGCTTATGCGAGTTGAAGTTTTGCCTCATTTAGACGGGTGAAAAGCGTTCCGTCAATAACATCACCGGCGATTTGAACTCGGATGCCGCCGAGAATCGCTGGATCAATTTCTAGGTTGAGTTTCAAACTCTGCCCATAAGTGGCCGCCAGGCTCTTTTCTAGGCGAGTCAGTTGTTTTGCATCGATAGGTGCGGCTACGGTAACCACCGCAACCAGACGCTCGGCAAATGCAGAAACCTGCTTGCTAAATGCCTCAAGCACAGATGACGCACGGCGCTTGCCACTGCCAACCACTGCCCGACGAATCAAAAGCGAAGATTCGGTCGAAACTTTGCCCTTGATTAGCGCAGTAACCAGTTTGATTTTTGCCTCTTCGCTTGCGCTCTTATCCGCCAGTGCAAACTGCAACTCTGAGTCAGCATCGACTGCCTGTTGAAAGCCAAAGAGCGAAGACTCGAGTTCATCGAGTTTCTTGTTCGAAGCGGCAATTGACGCAACGGTGTGAACCGCAAGGGTCTCGAGTGCAATAGCCAGGTCGCTCGGACGTGACCAACGAAGTGCAACCAGGGAGTTCAAGAAATCAAGCGAGGTCTTTGATGCGGCCTTGCCGAAAACGGCTTTGACTACACCGGCCTTCGCATCTTTCTCAGCGGAA